>JBEKLU010000002.1:0-113586 GCA_050010035.1 Roseiarcus sp. | reverse complement strand
CCTCCCGAATTTACCGATGTCTCGGCAAAACCCAGACAACGTGGAAATTCCCGCCGCTTTGTTGCAAAGACTCACCGAAGCGCTCTGTTACGCAGCATGAAATGCGCAAAGTCGAGCTTAGAACATTGGACAAAACCGGGCCGTTGCAAGCGCGCCGCGGGCCGGGCCGCGCCCTACCCCATCTGCGGCCGCTTCTCGCCGAACTTGTAGGTGACCAGGATGCGGTCGCTCACCGTATCCCGAAGGCAGTTGAAGAAGCGGCCGCAGCCGACGGCGTGGCGCCAGCGTTCGGCGTGCCTCCCGCGGGTGTTGGCGCGAAAATAGAGGAAGTCGGTCCATTCCTCGTCGCTCGCCGCGTTCGGGTCGGGGCGAACGAGGTGCGCCTCGCCGCCGTACTTGAACTCGACTTCGGGGCGCTCCATTTCGCAATAGGGGCAGCGGATCAGCAGCATGGCTAGGCCTTCAATGCGCGACGGCGGCCGCGGTCGCTTCGTTGACGAGCGCGCCCGTGCGGAACCGGTCGAGCGAAAACGGCGCGGCGATCGGGTGCGGCTCCCCGGTCGCCATTTGATGGGCGAAGAGGTGCGCCGAGCCCGGCGTCGCCTTGAAGCCGCCGGTGCCCCAGCCGCAATTGACGAAAAGGCCGGGAACGGGCGTCTTGCCGATGATCGGCGAGCGGTCCGGGGTGGTGTCGACGACGCCGCCCCAGTTGCGCATCATGCGCACGCGCGAGGCGATCGGGAACATTTCGCAGATCGCCTCCAGCGTCGAGGAGACGATGTGCAACCCGCCCGTCTGGCTGTAGGAGACGTAGGCGTCGGTCCCCGCGCCGATGACGAGCTCGCCCTTGTCGGACTGCGACATGTAGGCGTGGATGGTGTTGGACATCACCACGCAGGGCATCACCGGCTTCAACGGCTCGGAAACCAGCGCCTGCAACGGGAACGACTCCAGCGGCAGCCGCACGCCCGCCATCGCCATGACGACGCTGGTGGCGCCGGCGACGACGACGCCGACCCGCTTCGTCGCGATGGCGCCGCGCGTCGTCTCCAGGCCGCAGACGGCGCCGCTTACGTCGCGCCGGATCGCCTCGACCTCGCAATTCTCGATGATGTCGACCCCGAGCGCCGAGGCGGCGCGCGCGTAGCCCCAGGCCACCGAGTCGTGGCGCGCCGTGCCGCCGGTGCGCTGCAGGGCGGCGCCGACGACGGGGTAGCGAATCCCCGGATCGATGTTGAGGATCGGGAAGAATTCCTTCGCTTGCGCTGGCGTCAGCCATTCGTTGGCGGTCCCCACCAGGCGATTGGCGTGGATGTGACGCTTGAAGGCGAGTTCGTCGTGATGGCTGTGGGCGAGCAGCATGACGCCGCGCGGCGAGAACATCACGTTGTAGTTGAGCTCCTGGGACAGCGTCGGCCACATCTTCAGGGCGTGGCCGTAGATCGCTTCCGAAGCCTCCCAGAGGTAGTTGGAGCGCACGATGGTGGTGTTGCGCCCAGTGTTGCCGCCGCCGAGCCAGCCCTTGTCGAGGACCGCGATGTTCTTGCAGCCGTGCTCCTTGGCCATGTAGTAGGCGGCGCCGAGCCCGTGGCCGCCGGCGCCGACGATCACCGCCTCGTAGGCCGGCTTGGGTTCGGGCGAGCGCCACTGCTCCGGCCATCCCTGATGCCCGCTCAAGGCCTGACGGGCGATGCTGGCGAACGAGAATTTCACGGCGCGACGTCTCCGGGGCGGGACCGCCAGTTTGTCGCCTGCGGCGCGCTTCGTCTAGTCTCCATCGGCGCCGGCGGGGCCGAAAGCGCCCGCAATCGTTCAATGCCGGCCCGCAACTTTGTCATGGCCGCGCGCCGCGCCGGGGAACGGCCGCCCGAGGCGCCGCATCGCGCATTCAACTCTTGCGCATTTTGCCCTGTCGCGCATTTTGCCCTTGGCGGAAGGCCGCGCCGGCTCCAATATGGCGCCGCTGCGTTCGCCGACCCGTTCTCGGCCCGGCGCGACGCCGCTAGGGGGTTGCCATGGCGTACGATCTCACCGATGACTTCCGCCGACCGGTGCCGCTGGCGCTCGCCGCGCTGGCCATCGTCGGCTGGCTGCTGGTTTCCTATTTCTGGTCGCAGGCGGCGGACGTGCGGGTGCAGATGGACGACGCGCTGCGGCGCGCCGAGCACGCGCGCGAAGGCATGGCGGCCGATCTGCAAAACCTGCAGAAGGCGGCCGGCGCCGCCGCCGACCTGGAGAAGCAGGCGAAGGACGCGCAAAAGGCGCTGGCGGACGCGGTCTCGGCCCGCGCCTCGGCGCAAAACGAGCTCGCCGACCTCACCAAGCAGATCAGCGAGGCCAAGCTCGCCGTTTCCGGCGCGCAGGAGGAGGCCAACGCCAAGACCCACGATCTTCAGGCCGTCGACGCCAAGCTGAAGGACGAAACCGATCAGTTGAACACGGTCGAGGGCCAGGTCGCCGCGGCCCAGGCGCAATCGACCGACCTGCAGCGGCGCATCGACGACTCCTCGCGCAATCTGGCGGACCTCGAGGCCAAGGCGCAAGCCGCGCAGCAGAGCCTCGACGACGCCCTCAAGGCGCAGGAGGAGGCCAAGCCGAAGTAGGCGCGCCTCAGGCGAAGCGCGCCGCCAGGCCGGCCTCGCTCGCCGGGCACAGCCCGCGATCGGTGATGATGCCGTCGATCAGCGCCGCCGGGGTGACGTCGAAGGCCGGGTTCAGCGCCTTGGCGTAGGGCGGCGTCAGCGCCACGCGCACGATGCGGCCGTCCTCGAGCCGCCCGACGATGTGCGTCACCTCGCCGGGGTCGCGCTCCTCGATCTCGATTTCGCTAAGGCCGTCACGGATCGTCCAGTCGATCGAAGTATGCGGCGCCGCGACATAGAACGGCACGCCGTTGGCGCGCGCCGCGAGCGCCTTGAGATAGGTGCCGATCTTGTTGGCGGCGTCGCCGCGCGCGGTGATCCGATCCGCGCCGACGATCGCCAGATCGACGCGCCCGTGCTGCATGAGATGGCCGCCGGCGTTGTCGGCGACGATGGTGTGCGGCACGCCGTGCTGGCCGAGCTCGAACGCGGTCAGCGACGCGCCTTGATTGCGCGGCCGCGTCTCGTCGACGAAGACGTGCACCGGCACGCCGCGATCGTGCGCCATGTAGATCGGCGCGGTCGCGGTGCCCCAATCGACGGTCGCCAGCCATCCGGCGTTGCAATGGGTCAGGATGTTGACCGGGCGCCCGCGCTCGCGATGGAGCGCTTCGATCAGCGGCAGGCCGGTCTCGCCGATGCGCCGGTTCAGCGCGACGTCCTCCTCGCAGAGCGCGCCCGCGCGCGCCCACGCGGCCTCGGCCCGTTCGGCCGGGGCGAGCGGGGCGACGACGGCCCGGACTTCGTCGAGCGCGTAGCGAAGGTTGACGGCGGTCGGCCGGCTCGCCAGCAAGGCGCGATAGGCGCCGCGCAGGGTCTCGTCGTCGGCCGCGCGCCGCAGCGCCAGCGCCAGGCCGTAAGCGGCGGTCGCGCCGATGAGCGGCGCGCCGCGCACCACCATGGTCTTGATCGCGGCGACCGCGCCGTCGAGATCGTCGATCCGCACCGTGGCGAATCGATGCGGCAACAGCGTCTGGTCGATCACTTCGATCGCCGCCCCGTCCGGGACCGGCCAGATCGTGCGATAGGCGCGTCCGTCCACCTTCACCGCTTCGGCTCCCGTCGGCGAACCTCCAGCCCGGCGCGAGGCCATCGGGCTACGTTCGCGCCGCCGGCGATCGATAGAGAAGATTGAGAAGATTCTCAACCATGTTAGAAACAAGCGGTCGGCGCGCACCGGAGACGAGCGAAAATGGATCTCGACAGCCCCCCGAGCGCCAACGGCCCGGCCGACGGCGCGGCCCACGCCGTGCGCCGCTACACCGCCGAGGAGCTCAAGGCGGCGGTCCTCGCCAAATTGACCTATTCGGTCGGCAAGAACACCGTCGCCGCGAGCCAGCGCGACTGGTTTCTGGCGGTCGCGTTCGCCACGCGCGACATCGTCGTCGAGCGCTGGATCGACTCGACCAACGCCATTTACGCCGACGACCGCAAGCGGGTCTATTATCTTTCGCTCGAGTTCCTGATCGGACGCATGCTGTTCGACGCGATGACCAATCTCGGCATCGTCGAGCCGATGAGCGCGGCGCTTTCGCAATTGGGCCTCGATCTGGCGGCGCTGCGCCGCGTCGAATCGGACGCCGCGCTGGGCAACGGCGGGCTCGGCCGTCTGGCCGCCTGCTTCATGGACAGCATGGCGACCCTGTCGATCGCCGCGCACGGCTACGGCATTCGCTACGACAACGGGCTGTTCCGCCAGATCATTCGCGGCGGATGGCAGCAGGAGGTTCCCGAGGATTGGCTGACGCACGGCAACCCCTGGGAATTCGAACGGCCGGAAGTCAACTACGCCATCGGCTTCGGCGGCTGGGTGGAGGCGGTTCCCAACAGCGAGGAAAAGTTTCATCACGTCTGGCATCCCGACGAGACGGTCGAGGCGGTCGGCTACGACACCCCGATCGTCGGGTGGCGCGGACGGCACGTGAACACGCTGCGCCTGTGGTCGGCGCGGGCCCTCGATCCGCTCAAGCTCGACGCGTTCAACGCCGGCGACTACATCGGCGCGCTGACCGACAGCGTGCGCGCCGAGGCGATCTCGAAGGTGCTCTATCCCAGCGACGCGACGCCGGCGGGGCAGGAATTGCGCTTGCGGCAGGAATATTTCTTCGCCTCGGCTTCGTTGCTCGACCTCGTTCGCCGCCACGTCAAGCAGCATCGCGACATCCGCACGCTCGCAACCCACGTGGCGGTGCAGCTCAACGACACGCATCCCGCGATCGCCGTCGCGGAGCTGATGCGCATTCTCGTCGACATGAACCGCATCGATTGGGACGAGGCCTGGAAGATCACCCAGGCGGTCTTTTCCTACACCAACCACACGCTGCTGCCCGAGGCGCTGGAGAGCTGGCCGGTGCCGTTGATGGAGCGGCTGCTGCCGCGCCACATGCAGATCATCTATCTCATCAACGCCACCCATCTCGACGGAGCGCGCAAGCGCGGCCTCGGCGATCCCGGCCTGCTGGCGTCGATTTCGCTCATCGACGAGCACTCCGGGCGGCGCGTGCGCATGGGAAACCTGGCCTTCATCGGCTCGCACAAGATCAACGGCGTCTCGGGCCTGCACACCGACCTGATGCGCGAGACGGTCTTTCGCGACCTCGACGCCGTCTATTCCGGCCGCATCGTCAACAAGACCAACGGCATCACCTTCCGCCGCTGGCTGATCGAGTGCAATCCGCGGCTGACCCAGATCCTCACCTCCACGCTCGGCGAAAAGGCGCTCGACGACGCCGAGACGTTGCGCGGCCTCGCCCGTTTCGCCGACGATTCGTCGATGCAGGAGCAGTTCGCGCTCGCCCGGCGGGCCAACAAGATCGCGCTGGCGCGCCACATGGCCGAAGCGCTCAATCAGCGCATCGACCCCGACGCGCTGTTCGACGTCCAGATCAAGCGCATCCACGAATACAAACGCCAGTTGCTCAACATCATCGAAACGATCGGCCGGTACAACACCATCCGCGCCAATCCGACGATCGACTTCGCGCCGCGCGTGAAGATCTTCGCCGGCAAGGCGGCGGCGAGTTACGTTCAGGCCAAGCTGATCATCAAGCTCGCCATCGACGTCGCGCGCGTCGTCAACTCCGATCCCACGGTGCGCGGTCTGCTCAAGGTGGCGTTCCTGCCCAACTACAACGTCTCCCTCGCCGAGACGATCATTCCGGCGGTCGACCTGTCCGAACAGATTTCCACCGCGGGCATGGAGGCCTCGGGCACCGGCAACATGAAGATGGCGCTGAACGGCGCGCTGACGGTCGGCACGCTCGACGGCGCCAACGTGGAGATGAAGGGCCTCGTCGGCGACGACAACATCTTCATCTTCGGCCTCACCGCCGCGGAAGTGGAGGCCTCGCGCGCCCTCGGCATCGATTCCAGCGAGCGGATCGCCGCCTCCCCGGTGCTGCGCGAGGCGCTCGACGAAATCGCCTCCGGCATCTTCTCCGCCGACGATCGCGCGCGCTATCGCGGTCTCGTCGACTCTCTGACGCATCACGACTACTTCATGGTCTGCGCCGACTTCGACGCCTATTGGGCCACGCAGATGAAGATCGACGAGGTCTGGCGCGACAGGAAGAAGTGGCTGCGCTCGAGCATCCTCAACACCGCCAACGTCGGCTGGTTCTCGTCCGACCGAACGATCGCCGAGTACGCGCAGGACATCTGGAACGCTCCGTTCCGGCCCCTCGCCTGACATGGAGAGCCCGATGCTCGAGACCTGGCGGGCGAAAGAGGAAGACGTCGACGCGATCGCCGCCGCTCGGCAGAAGGATCCTTTCGCCGTCCTCGGGCCGCACCTCACCGACGTCGGCTGGACGATCCGCGCTTTCGTCACCGAGGCGCTCCAGGTGCGCGCCGTCACGCGCGAGGGCGCTCCGATCGCCGAACTCGGGCGCCGCAAGGGCGATTTCTTCGAAGCGCTGATCCCCGGGGCCGCGCAGCGCCCGGTCTATCGGCTCGAAGTCACGCGCGTCGAGGGCGTCGACTCCTACGAGGACGCTTACGCCTTCGGTCCGGCGCTCGGGCCGCTCGACGACCATCTGCTGGTGGAAGGCGCGCATCACGAGCTCTATCGGCGCCTGGGGGCGCAGATGGCCCGCCACGAGGGCGCCGACGGCGTTCTCTTCGCGGTCTGGGCCCCCAACGCGTCGCGCGTTTCGGTCGTCGGCGATTTCAATCAATGGGACGGACGCCGCTGCCAGATGCGCAAGCGCGTCGACAGCGGCCTTTGGGAGATCTTCATCCCGCACATCGGCGCCGGCGCGGTCTACAAGTACGAAATCGTCTCGGCCGACGGCGTGTTGCAGCCGCTCAAGGCCGACCCCTTCGGCTTCGAAGCGGAAATGCGGCCTTCCACCGCCTCGGTGGTCGCCCGCACCTCGGATTTTCCCTGGACCGACGGCGAGTATCTCGAAGAGCGCAAGCGGGGCGAAGCGCGACGCCGGCCGATTTCGATCCTCGAGGTCCATCTCGGTTCGTGGCGGCGCGGCGACGACGGCCGCTTCCTGAGCTACGACGAGCTCGCGGACGAGTTGATCCCCTACGTCGTCGATCTCGGCTTCACGCACGTCGAGTTGATGCCGATCACCGAGCATCCGCTCGACATCTCCTGGGGCTATCAGCCGATCGGGCTCTTCGCGCCGACGCGGCGCTTCGGCGAGCCCGTCGCTTTCGCGCGCTTCGTCGATCGCGCGCACACGGCGGGGCTCGGCGTGATCCTCGACTGGGTTCCCGCGCATTTTCCCACCGACACGCACGGCCTGGCGCATTTCGACGGCGCCCCGCTCTACGAGCACGCCGATCCGCGCCGCGGCTTTCATCCCGACTGGAACACCGCGATCTACGATTTCGGCCGCAGGGAAGTCGCCAATTTCCTCTACGCCAGCGCGCTCTATTGGATCGACCGCTACCACGTCGACGGCCTGCGCGTCGACGCCGTCGCCTCGATGCTCTACCTCGATTATTCCCGCAAACCCGGCGAATGGCTGCCCAACGCCGAAGGCGGCAACGAGAATCACGACGCCGTCGCGTTCCTCAGGCGCGCCAACGAACTGGTCTACGGCGGGTTCCCCGGCGCGATGACGATCGCCGAGGAATCAACCGCCTTCGCGGGCGTCTCCAAGCCGACCAACTTCGGCGGCCTCGGCTTCGGCTTCAAATGGAACATGGGTTGGATGCACGACACGCTCGAATACATGTCGCGCGACCCGATCTACCGGCGCTGGAGCCACGACAAGATGACGTTCGGGCTCCTCTACGCATTCGCCGAGAACTTCATTCTGCCGATTTCCCATGACGAGGTGGTTCACGGCAAGGGATCGGTGGTCGGCAAGATGCCCGGCGACGAATGGCGGCGTTTCGCCAATGCGCGCGCCTACTACGGCTTCATGTGGGGCCATCCCGGCAAGAAGCTGCTGTTCATGGGCCAGGAGTTCGGCCAGACCAGCGAATGGAACTGCGACGAGGCCTTGCCGTGGTGGCTGCTCGAGCACTGGCCCCATCAGGGACTCCAGGCGTTGACGCGCGACCTCAATCGGCTCTATCGCGAAACGCCCGCGCTCTATGCGCGCGACTGCGAAGGGGAAGGCTTCCGCTGGATCGTCGTCGACGACGACGCGCAGTCCGTGCTGGCGTTCCTGCGCATGGGCGGCGAAGACGACCCGCCGGTCGCGGTCGTCTGCAACTTCACGCCCGAGGTGCGCGAGGGCTACCGCATCGGGCTGCCGCGCCCCGGGCGCTGGCGCGAGGCGCTCAACACCGACGCCAAGCTCTACGGCGGCTCCAACATCGGCAACCTGGGCGCCGTCGTCGCCGAAGAGCAGCCGCTGCACGGATACGCCGCGTCCGCGGCGCTGACCCTGCCGCCGCTCGCCACCGTGTTCCTCGCCTACCAGGCGCCGTAGAGGAAAACTCCGCCGGAAGCGCGAAAAGGGCTGGAAACCGCAGGAGGAAACGATGAGCCCCACGGACGCGAAGAAGGATCCGCCGCTCGCCGCGCCTTATGCGCGCCACGCGATGGCCTACGTGCTGGCGGGCGGTCGCGGCAGCCGGTTGATGGAATTGACCGACCGGCGCGCCAAACCCGCCGTCTACTTCGGCGGAAAATCGCGGATCATCGATTTCGCGCTGTCGAACGCGCTCAATTCCGGCATTCGCCGCATCGCCGTCGCCACCCAGTACAAGGCCCACAGCCTGATCCGGCACCTGCAGCGCGGCTGGAACTTCTTCCGCCCCGAGCGCAACGAGAGCTTCGACATCCTGCCGGCGTCGCAGCGCGTCTCCGAGACCATGTGGTATCTGGGCACGGCCGACGCCGTCTATCAGAACATCGACATCATCGAGGGCTACGCGCCGCAGTTCATCGTGCTGCTCGCCGGCGACCACATCTACAAGATGGACTACGAGAAGATGCTCCAGCAGCACGTCGAGTCGAAGGCCGACGTGACGGTGGGCTGCCTCGAGGCGAGCCTCGAGGAGGCGAAAGGCTTCGGCGTCATGCACGTCGACAAGAAGAACGCCATCCTCTCCTTCCTGGAAAAGCCGGCCGCGCCGCCGCCGATGCCCGGCAAGCCCGGCGTGGCGCTGTGCAGCATGGGCATCTACGTCTTCGACACCAAATTCCTGATCGAGGAGCTCAAGCGCGACGCCGGCGATCCCAATTCGTCGCACGATTTCGGCAAGGACATCATTCCCTACATCGTCAAGAACGGCAAAGCGGTCGCGCACCACTTCTCGCAGTCTTGCGTCGTCTCCAGCGAAGAGTCGCACATCTATTGGCGCGACGTCGGGACGGTCGACGCCTATTGGGCGGCCAACGTCGACCTGACCGACATCGTCCCCGATCTCGATCTCTACGACCGAGCCTGGCCGATCTGGACCTATGGCGAGATCACGCCGCCGGCCAAGTTCGTGCACGACGTCGACGGCCGGCGCGGCGCCGCGGTCTCTTCGCTGGTGTCGGGCGGCTGCATCATTTCCGGCGCGGCGATCTCGCGTTCGCTGCTGTTCACGGGCGTGCGCGTGCATTCCTATACGACCATTCACGAAACGGTCGTGCTGCCCTACGGGCATATCGGCCGCAACGTCCGGTTGAGCAAGGCGGTGATCGACGCCAACGTCTTCATCCCCGACGGTCTCGTCGTCGGCGAGGATCCGGAGCTCGACGCCCGGCGCTTCCGGCGCACGGCGAACGGCGTCACCCTGATCACCCAGCCGATGCTCGACAAGCTCGGCCAATGATCGCGCTGACCGCCCTCTCGATCGCGTCCGAAATCTACCCGCTGATCAAGACGGGCGGCCTGGGCGACGTCGCGGGCGCCCTGCCCGGCGCGCTGGCGCGCGAACGCGTCGCGGTGCGCACGCTCGTCCCGGGCTATCCGGCGATCCTCGCCAAGCTCGAGACGGCCGAGCCGGCGCGCGCCTATCCCGCTCTGTTCGGCGGGCCGGCGCGCGTTCTGGCCGCGCGCGCCGCCGGCCTCGACCTCTTCGTGCTCGACGCGCCGCATCTCTACGACCGGCCGGGAAACCCCTATCTCGGACCGGACGGACTCGACTGGAGCGACAACGCCCACCGCTTCGCCGCGCTCGCGCGCGTCGGCGCGGACATCGCCAAAAGGGCCATTCCCGGCTTCGCGCCCGAAGTCGTCCACGCCCACGACTGGCAGGGGGCGCTGGCGCCGGCCTATCTGCACTACGACGGCGGGGAGCGGCCGGGCACCATCCTCACCATCCACAACCTCGCCTTCCAGGGCCATTATCCCGCGGCCCTGCTCGGCGAGCTCGGCCTGCCCGCGCACGCCCTGTCGATCGACGGCGTCGAATATTTCGAGGGCGTCGGGTTCCTTAAGGCCGGCCTGCAGTTCGCCGACCGCATCACCACGGTCTCGCCGACCTACGCGCGCGAGATCATGACGCCGGAGTTCGGCATGGCGCTGGACGGCCTGTTGCGCGTGCGCGCCGCCGACGTCGAGGGCATCGTCAACGGCATCGACGACACGGTGTGGAACCCCGCCACCGACCCGAACCTCGCCCAGAACTACAGCGCGCTGCGCATCGACATGCGCCCGCGCAACAAGTCGTCGCTGCAGCAGCGGTTCGGCCTGACGACGAGCTACGAAACGCCGTTGTTCGGCGTCGTCTCGCGTCTGACCAGCCAGAAGGGCCTCGACCTTCTGCTCGACGTGTTGCCTGATCTTCTCGCCCGCGGCGCGCAGCTCGTGCTGCTCGGCGCCGGCGAAAAGGCGATCGAGAAGGGCTTCGCCGCCGCGGCGCTCGCCCACAAGGGCGCGGTCGCCTGCGCTTTCTCCTATGACGAAGCGCTCGCGCACCTCATGCAGGCCGGCTCGGACTTCATCGTCGTGCCCTCGCGTTTCGAGCCTTGCGGCCTCACCCAGCTCTACGCTCTGCGCTATGGCGCGACGCCGGTCGTCGCGCGCGTCGGCGGGCTCGCCGACACGATCATCGACGCCAACGACGCCGCGATCGGCGCCGGCGTCGCCACCGGCGTCCAATTCTTCCCGCCCGACGCGGCCGCTCTCGCCTACGCGCTGGAGCGCGCGCTGGCGCTGTTCGGCGACGTCGCGGCGATGCGGCGCATTCGCCTGAACGGCATGCGCGCCGACGTCTCGTGGCGCGGCCCGGCCAAACGCTACGCCGCGATCTACCGCGCGCTGGCGCGGGTCGCCGCATGAGCGGGGCGAGCGAGGCGAACCCGGCCCTCGGCGTCGTCCTGACGCCGCGCGGCGCCGATGTCGCGGTCTATTCGGCGCACGCCGAGGCGATCTATTTCTGCCTCTACGACGCGGCGGGCGCCCGCGAGACCGCGCGCGTGCGCCTTCGCCCCGACGCCAGCGGCGTCCACAGCGCCTCGATCGAAGGCGTCGGAGCGGGCGCGCGCTACGGCCTGCGCGCCGACGGCCCGTTCGATCCCTTGCGCGGCCACCGCTTCGACGTCGCCAAGCTGCTCGCCGACCCGTACGCCGTCGCATTCGACCGGCCGTTTCGCCTCCATCCCTCGATGTTCGCCTTCGGCGCCGACAGCGGCCCTCACGCGCCCAAAGCGATCGCGCTCGCGCCCGAGCCGGGCGAGCCCGGCCGCCAGCGCCTTCCCTGGGAACGCACCGTCGTCTACGAAGCGAACCTGCGCGGCCTGACCAAGCTGCGCGGCGACGTTCCCGAGCCGGCGCGCGGCTGTTTCGCCGGCCTGGCGCATACCAACGTCCTCGCGCACCTGAGCGCGCTCGGCGTCACCACGGTCGAGATCATGCCAGCCGACGCCTTCGTCGACGAGCGCCACCTGCCCGCCCTCGGCCTTTCCAACGCCTGGGGATACAACCCCGTCGTGCTCGGCGCGCCCGACCCGCGCCTGGCGCCCGGCGGCTGGGCGGAGGTGCGCGCGGCGACCGACGCCCTGCACGCGGCGGGCATGGAGGCCATCCTCGACGTCGTCCTCAACCACAACGGCGAAAGCGACGAGTTCGGGCCGACGCTGTCTTTTCGCGGCCTCGACAACGCCACTTATTTTCGCCTCGCGCCGGCCGACCCCGCCCGCTACGTCAACGACATGGGCTGCGGCAATTGCCTGGCGCTCGATCGCCCCGTGGTCATGCGCATGGCGCTCGCCGCGCTGAGGCGCTGGATGATCTTCGGCGGGCTCGACGGCTTCCGCTTCGATCTCGCGGTCGCGCTCGGGCGGCGCGCTTTCGATTTCGATTCCCAGGCGCCGATCTTCCAGGCGATCGCCGCCGACCCGATCTTAAGCCGGGCCAAGCTGATCGCCGAGCCTTGGGACGTCGGCCCGCAGGGTTATCGCCTGGGCGCCTTTCCCGCCGGCTGGGGCGAGTGGAACGATCGCTTCCGCGACGCCGCGCGGCGCTTCTGGCGCGGCGACGCCTCGATGCGCGGCGAACTGGCGACGCGCCTGGCCGGCTCGCGCGACGTCTTCGCGCCGGCGCCCTCGCCGGGAAAAAGCGTCAATTACGTCGTCGCGCACGACGGCTTCAGCCTCGCCGATCTCGTCTCCTACGCGCAAAAGCACAACGAGGCGAACGGCGAACAGAATCGCGACGGCGCCGACGAGAATCTCTCGTGGAACCATGGCGTCGAGGGCGCGAGCGACGACGCCGCGGTTCTTGCGGCGCGCGCGCGCGACGTGCGCAATCTCCTCGCCCTGCCCTTCGTCGCGCGGGGAACGCCGATGCTGGCGATGGGCGCAGAGCTCGGCCACAGCCAGCGCGGCAACAACAACGCCTACGCCCAGGACAACGCGATCTGCTGGATCGACTGGAGCCGAGCCGACGCGGCGCTGATCGCCTTCACGGCGCGCCTCGCCAAGGCGCGGCGCGAGCATCCGGCGCTTTTCCGCCAGGTCTGGCTGACGGGCCAGCCGTTCGACGAAACGGGCCTGCCCGACGTCGAATGGCGCGACGCCGAGGGGCCGTTGACCTCGGCCGCGCAATGGCAGGCGCCGGACGGCGACGTTCTCGTCGCGGTCCTCGCCGCGCCGGCCCCCGGCGGCGTCGATCGCGTCGCCCTCGCCTTCAACCGCGGCGCGCGCGCCGCCTCGCTCGGCCTGCCCATGCCGAGGGCGGGCAAGGTCTGGCGCGCGCTCGTCGACACCGGCGACGATAGGGTCGACGGCGCTCCCCTGCCGGTCGCCGACCGCGCGCGCCTCGGCCCGCGCGCGACGCTGATCCTGGCGGAAGCCGACATTCCCTCTGACATGACGAGGCTGCGCCCGCCCGACGCGCGCGAGATCGACGCCCTCGCCGCCGCCGCCGGCATATCGGCCGAGTGGTGGGACGTCGCGGGGCGACGCACCGTCGTCTCCACCGAGACCAAGCTGGCGCTGCTCGCGGCGCTGCGCCTGCCCGCGCGTTCGCAGGCCGAGGCGCGCGAAAGCCTCGCCCGTCTCGTCGAGGAGACCGGCGCGCGCCGCCTGCCGCTGTCGCTGGTCCGACGCTTTGACGGACCGCTCGTCGCCCCCGTGCGCTCCGATCCCGCCGCGCCGGCGCGACCCCTCGAACCCACCGTCGTCGGCCAGGACGGGCGGACCCTCGCCTGGCGCGCGCCGACGGGCGAGGCGCGGCGGCTCGCCCTGGCCGACGGGCGCGCGATTCTCGAGCGCCAAATCGTCCTGCCCGAGCTGCCGATCGGCCGCCACCGCCTCATCCTCGACGGCGTCGAATGCGCGCTGACGATTGCGCCGCCCGAGGCTTACGGCGCCAAGGCGGCGCTGCGCCGCCGTTTCGGCCTCGCCGCCCAGCTCTACGCCCTGCGGCGCGCCACAGGCGACCAGGGGATCGGCGATTTCACCGCCCTCGGCCTCGCCGGCGAGCAGGCCGGCCGGCGCGGCGCCGCCTTCGTCGGCGTCAACCCGCTGCACGCGATGTTCGAGGCGGATCGCGCGCGGTGCAGCCCCTACCACCCCTCCGACCGGCGCTTCGTCGATCCCATCCATATCGACGTTCTCGACGCCGCCGGCCTGCCGTGCGACGACGAGCTCGACGCCGCCCTCGCGGCCGAGGCCGGGGCGATCGTCGCCGCGGCGAGCTTGGCCGCGGTCGACTACGACGCGGCATGGACGATCAAGCGCGCCGCGCTGCGCGCGCGCTTTTCCGCCTTCGAGCGGGCGCGCGCCAATCGCCCGGACGATCCGCTTTTCGCCGACCACGCGCGCTTCGTGGCGCAGGGCGGAGAGGCGCTCAGGCGCTTTGCGATTTTTCAGGCGGTCGCGGCGGAGCGAAAAGGCGAAGACTGGCGCCGCTGGCCGCAGGCGCTGCGCGACGCCGAAGCCGGGGCGCTCGACGCCGAAGCGGGCGAACGCGCCGACGACGTCGCCTTCGCCCTATTCGCGCAATGGCTGGCTGACCGGCAATTGGGGCGCGCGGCGGCGCGCGCCAAGGCCGCCGGGCTGGACATTGGGCTCTATCGCGACCTCGCCGTCGGCGCGGCGCCCGACGGCGCCGAGAGCTGGGCGCGCGCCGACGAACTCGCGCTGGGCGTCAGCGTCGGCGCGCCGCCCGACCCGTTTTCGGCACAGGGGCAGATCTGGCACGTCCAGCCGCCCGATCCGATCGCCTCGGCGCGCGACGGCTGGCGCGGCTTCGGCGCGCTCATCGGCGCCAACATGCGCCACGCCGGCATGCTGCGCATCGATCACGCGATGGGGCTGACGCGGCTTTTCGTCGTGCCCGACGGGGCCAAGCCCGCCGAAGGCGCCTATCTTTCCTATCCCCTCGACGATCTCGTCGGCCTCGTCGCGTTGGAGAGCCAGCGCCGCGCCTGCATGGTGGTGGGCGAGGATCTCGGCACCGTGCCCAACGGATTTCGCGGCACGCTGGCGCGCGCCGACATCTTGGGGATGCGCGTCCTGTGGTTCGAGCGGCACGGCGTCGATTTCGTGAACCCCGCCGACTATCCCGCGCTGTCCGTCGCCTGCGTCGCGACTCACGATCTACCGACGCTGGCGGGATGGTGGCAGGGCGCCGACATTGCGGAGCGCCTCGCTCTCGGGCTCGTCAGCGTCGACGACGCGCAACGGCGGATCGGCGAGCGCTCGAGCGACAAGCGCGTCCTCGTCGCGGTCCTCGCCGGCCGCGGCCTGGTCGGCGACGACACGGACCTGGCGGCGCCGATGTCGGACCCGTTCGCCGCCGCCGTCCACGCCTTCCTCGCCGGCGCCGGCTCGTTGCTGGCGAGCGCGCAGTTCGACGACCTCTCGGGCGAACGCGCCGCCGCCAACCTGCCGGGCACCGACCGCGAGCGCCCGAACTGGCGCCACAGACACGCCCTCGACGTCGAGGCGCTGTTCGCCGCGCCGCGGGCGCGGGAGATTCTGGCGGCGCTGGCGGCGCTGAGGCGATGAGCGCACGGCGTGAGTTTCCGCGCGCCGGCGCCTGCGACAGCTTGCCTTCATCCCCTCCGTCGGCGCAGTTGATCCATGTCATTGCGCGAGTCCGGCGATTCAGAGCCAGATTCGCTCCGAGACCGTGGGAGGATTTGATGCAAGCCCAGTATGATCGCTCAACGGGGAAATCGACGACGCCCGACCAAGGGATCGATCTTCTGAAGGGTCGGATGGCGATTTTGGGTCTCGACATCCCCGTGATCGAACGCAACTACGGCGAAATATTCGAAAAGCTCAAGCAGCATTGCCTGAGCTGCCGCGATCGGGCGCCCTGCATGGTGGACTTGAAGCGCGATCCGACCAACCAGGCTTGGGAAGCTTATTGCCCGAACTCGGAGGCGCTCAACGCGCTGGTGGCGCTCACCGAAGCGATCGATTGACGGCGGGACGCGCGGGCCGAGTCGGACGAAAGAAACCGACTCTGTCGGAGCGGGAGGCTGAGTGAGGCGGAGGCGGCGGTCATAGCCGCCGTCCGGCTCCGCGGCGGGCTTCAGCTTGATTTCAATATCGTATCCGAGACGGTTCAAGCACGCCGTCAGCTTGCGCTCGGACAGGTTGGTGAAGTCGCCGCGCAGCATGGCCGACACTTTGGGTTGGGGAACGCCGATGCGTCGGTCAGGGTTTGCGCGCGGCGGTCTCCGACGACTGAGCCCATATGTTGACGCCGCCGTCGACCGCGTAGCGATCGATCTCGGCGAGCTCTTCAGCCGAAAACTCGGCGTTCTTCAGCGCGGCGACGCCCTCGCTCACCTGCTCGGGACGGCTGGCGCCGATCAGCGCGGAGGCGACTCTCTTGCCGCGCAAGACCCAGGCCAGAGCCATCTGGGCGAGCGATTGGCCGCGCCGCTTGGCGATGGCGTCGAGTTGACGCGCGCGCTCGATGTTCGCCGCGTTGAGAAACGCGGGGTCGAGCGAACTTCCCTCGGCGGCGCGGCTGTCCTTGGGAACGCCGCCGAGATACTTGTTGGTCAGCATGCCCTGCGCGAGCGGGGAAAACGCGATGCAGCCGATCCCCTCGGCGTCGAGCGCGTCGAGCAGTCCGTCGTCCTCGATCCAACGGTTGATCAGGGAGTAGCTCGGCTGATGAATGGTGCAAGGGGTTCCGAGGCGACGCAGGATCGCCGCAGCCTCTTTGGTGCGCCGCGCGTTGTAGGAGGAGACGCCGACGTAGAGCGCCTTGCCCTGGCGCACCGCGCTGTCGAGCGCGCCCATCGTCTCCTCGAGCGGCGTGTCCGGATCGAAGCGGTGGGAATAGAAGATGTCGACATAGTCGACGCCGAGGCGCTTCAGGCTCTGGTCGAGGCTCGCCAGCAGGTATTTTCGACTGCCCCATTCGCCATAAGGGCCGGGCCACATGAGATATCCGGCCTTCGTCGAAATGACGAGTTCGTCGCGCAGGTCCCGGAAATCGCCGCGCAGAATTTCGCCGAAGGCGATCTCGGCGCTGCCGGGCGGCGGACCGTAGTTGTTGGCGAGATCGAAATGGGTGACGCCGAGATCGAACGCCCGCCGACAGATCGCCCGCGCCGTGTCGGCGGGCCGATCGGTCCCGAAATTGTGCCAAAGACCGAGCGAAATCGCCGGCAGACGCAAGCCGCTGCGCCCGCATCGGTTGTAGATCATCGCGTCGTAGCGCGAGGGCGAAGGCAGATAGGTCAAGCGACGCTCCTGGAGGCGCGAGTTAGCGGAACACGACCGGCGCCGATCGCCATTCGACGAGTGAATTCGAGAACCTCGCCGCCGGTCCATTTGCGAGCTTTTCGACATTACGCCGAAATTCGAGCTGAGACACTATCGCGCACGCCCTTTCCTTGCGGCCGGCGCCCGCCGCCGCTATCGTCCGCGCGACCCTGACGGAGAGGCGCGGACGATGGCGGGCGAGACGGTCCTCAATCTTTTCGTCTCCTCGCCCGGCGACGTGCAGAGCGAGCGCGAGCGCGTCGATTTCGTCGTCGAGCGGCTCAACGCCGAATTCGCCGGGCGGGCGCGCATCCGAACCATCCGCTGGGAAACGCGCTACTATTCTTCGCACGAAACCTTCCAGACCCAGATCCCCGAGGCGGCGGCCTGCGATCTGGTGGTGGCGATCTTCGGCGCCCGGCTCGGCTCGCCGCTGCCGGCGCAATTTCCGCCCATGCCGACGGGCGAGCCCTACCCCAGCGGAACCGCTTACGAAGTCTTGAGCGCGATCGAGGCGCGGCGCGAGGGCCACGGCGTACCGGATATCTACGTCTTTCGCCGGCCGCACGCGCCGCTCGTCGCCCTGGATGCGAGCGACCGCGCCGAAATCGAAGCGCAGTGGCGCCGGCTGACCGATTTTTTCGAAAAGTGGTTCCGCACCCGCTCCGGCGAATTCCTCGCCGCGTTCCAGGAATTCTCCACCACCGACGAATTCGCCGGCAAGGTCGAGGACTGCCTGCGCCAATGGCTGGCGCGGCGCGGCTTCGTCGCCAAGGGCGCGGTGTGGGACCGCGCGCGCCTCGGCTCGCCGTTCCCCGGCCTCGCGGCCTTCGACGAGAGCCGCCAAAACGTGTTCTTCGGCCGCGGCGTCGTCGTCGACCAGGCGATCCGCCGCCTGCGCGAACTCGAGGCGCCGCCCGACGAGGCGCGTCGCGCGCCCTTCCTGCTCATCATCGGCGCCAGCGGCTCGGGCAAATCGTCGCTGCTGCGCGCCGGCCTCGCGCCGCGCCTCGTCCTGCCCGGCGTCTTTCCCGAAATCGACCTGTGGCGGCGCGCGCTGACGATCCCCGGCGCCGACCCGTTCCTTTCCCTCGCCGAAAGCCTGCTCGCCGCCGAGGCGCTCGGGCCGGAGCTGGCGCGAGGGCCGTTTCGCGCCGCCGAACTGCTCGCCAAGCAATTGGCGGGCGATCCGGACGCGGCCGTCGCGCCGCTGCGCGAGGCGCTCGAAAGGGCCGCGCTCGCGCGCCAGGCGGCGGAGAAATTCGAGGCGCCGCGTCCGGCGCGCCTGCTCCTCGGCGTCGACCAGGCCGAACGGTTGCTGATCGAGACCGAGGCCGGGCTCGCCCAGCGCTTTTGCGCGCTGCTTTCGGCCCTCGCCCGCCATCGCGTCGCGACGATCGTCATAGCGCTGCGCTCCGACGCCTACGCGCGTTTCCAGTCGATCGACGCGCTGGTCGCCTTGCGCGACGCCGGCGCGACCCTCGATCTGCTGCCGCCGACGTCGAGCGAGCTCGAGGACATGACGACGCGGCCCGTCGCCTTATGCGATCCGCCGCTCGCCTTCGAGCAGAAGGACGGACACTCGCTCGCTGCGCAATTGGTCGCCGACGCGCGCGGCGGCGACGCGCTGCCGCTGCTGCAGATGACGCTTTCGCGCCTCAGCGCGGCGGAGGCGGCGCGCGGCGACGGCTTGCTGCGCTTCGCCGATTATCGCGGCATGGACGAGGCGGTGACGGAAACCGCCAACGAGGCGCTCGCCGGCCTCGAGCCGGCCGCGCGCGGGCAACTGCCGGACCTGATCGCGGGGCTGGTGCGCGACGTCGCCGCCGATCCGCTGACCGGCGCGCCGGCGCCCGTGATCGGCGCGCTCGATCGCCCCCGCTTCGAGAAGGGGCGCCCCGAGCGCACGGCGCTCGTCGAAGCCTTCGTCGCCAAGCGCCTGCTCACCGCCGAAGGCGACGCCGCGAGCCAACGCGTGCGCCCGACGCACGAGGCGCTGTTGCGCATCTGGCCCGAGGCGGTGGCGATCATCGGCGAGGCCGCCCACCTCATTCGCGTGCGCCACGCGCTGGAGCCGATCGCGCGCGAATGGGCGGAGGCGCCGAGCGAAGACAAGGCGCGCCATCTCGACATTTCCCCCGCGCTGCTCGACGGCGCCGAGCGCTACGTCGAGCGCTACGGCGCCGAGGCTTCCCAGGCGACGCGCGATTTCGTCGCCGCGGCGAGCGCCGCCGCCGCGGCGCGGCGCGACCATGAGCGCCAGGAGCAGCAGCGCCGCCTCGCCGACGCCCAGGCGATCGCCGCCGCCAACCAGCGCATCGCCCGGCGCACCGGGATCGGCCTCGTCGCGGCGCTGGCGCTGGCGGCGCTGGCGGGCTGGCAGTGGCGGGCCGCGGACACGGCGCGCACCGACGCGCAAGCGCAACGCGACCGGGCCCAGACCGCGCTGAATCTGGCCACCAAGACAGCCAACGATCTCGTCTTCGACCTCGCGAAGCGCTTCCGCAGCGCCACCGGCATGCCGGTGGCGATCGTCCAGGACGTGCTCGACCGCGCGCGCGCGCTGCAACAGCAGCTCGCCAGTTCCGGCGAATCGACGCCCGACCTGACGGCGAGCGTCGCGGCGGCGGAGACCGAGAGCGCGATAACGTTGCGCGATTTCGGCGATTCGGCCGGCGCGCTGACGCTTGCGCGCCAGTCCTACGCCACGCTCGCGCCAGTGGTCGCGGCGGCGCCCGCCAATGCGGTCGGGCAACGCAACCTCGCCGTCACCGACAATCTCATCGGCGCCATTCTCAGCGATCAAGGCGATCTCGACGGCGCGCTGGCGCAATACAACGCCGCGCTCGCGATCGACGACGCGCTCGTCAAAGCGAGCCCGAACGATCCCGCGTTACTGCGCGAGCAATCCATCGCGCTCGACAACGTCGCCAAGGTGCAAAAGGCGCGCAACGATCTGCCCGACGCGTTGCAGGCGTTCCGCGACGGCCTCGCCTTGTCGCAGCAACTCGCCGCCGCCAGTCCCGCCGACGCCACCCTGCAGCGCGACGTCGCCGTCGCGTACACCAACATCGGCGACGTCGAGACGACGCAGGGTCAGGTGGCGAGCGCGCTCGACGACTATCGCCAGGCGCAGGCGATCTTCGCCAAACTGTCGGCCGCCGCGCCGAACGACGGCGGCCTGAAAGGCGACGTCGCGCTCGCCGATTTGAAGGTCGGCGACGCGCTGGAGCAGCTCGGCCAAAACGACGCGGCGTTCGTCGCCCTGCAAGACTCCACGACCCTTCGCCGCGCGCTCGCGCAAGCGGCGCCCGACAACGCGACCGCGCAGAGCGACTACGCCGCGGCGGAGGTGGAACTCGGCCTGGTCGAGCTCAAACGCGGCGACGCGGGCGCCGACGCGGCGCTGCGCGACGCGCTTTCGATCGCCAGCGCGCTGAGCGCGCACGACGCCGCCAACGCGACTTTGAAGCGCCTTGTCTCGCTTGCCGACGAGGGCGTCGGCAAGTCGCTGCTCGCGCAAGGCGATCTCCCGGACGCCTTGGATTCCTTCAAACAGGGTCAAGCGATTGCGGTCGCCCTCGCCGCTCAAGCGCCGAAGGACGCCGTTCCCGCGCAAGACGTCGTGCTCGGCGCGATGGAGATCGGCGACGTCGAGAAGGGCCTCAATGACGCCGCGGACGCCGAAACGGACTACCAGAGCGCGCTCGCAGGCGCGCAGAAGCTGATCGCCGGCGATCCGACCAACGCCATCTTTCAGGATTACGCCGTCGCCGCGAATTTGGCCCTCGGCGACGTCGCCAAAGCGCGCGGCGACGCCAAGAGCGCGCTCGCCGACTATTCGCAAGCCCTGAGCCTCGCCAAAGCTCTGACTGCCAAGGACGCTAGCGACGCGGCCTGGCGGCGCGACGTCGTCGCCTCCGACTATCACATCGGCGCGCTGACGCTTGCGGGCGGCGACACCGATGGCGCGCTTGCCAATCTGGGCGAAGCGCAGACGCTCGCGAGCGCGCTCGTCGCCGCTGACGCCAGCGATACGGACTCGCAATATGACCTCGCCGAGGTTGACGAAGAGATCGCCCAGGCGCTCAGCGTCAAAGGCGACGACGCCGGCGCGCTGGCGGCTATGGGGGAAGCGCAGACGGCATGCCAAGCGCTGGTCGCCAAAGCGCCCGCGGACGCGCGCTTCGTCGCTGCGCTCGGCGCCATGTTCGTCTCGCTCGGCGATCTCGACGCCAAGGCCAAGCGCTCCAACGACGCGATCGCCGCCTACCGCCAAGGCATCGCCGTCTTCTCCAAACGCGCCGCCGACACGCCGAAGGACTTTACCGCGGCCGACGGTCTCGCGGTCGCGCAGGACCATTTGCGGCTCGCGCTACGCAACGCCGGCGACGCGCAGGGCGCGCTCGCGGCGGCCCAAGCCGCTTATCAGGCGCGACAATCGATCGTCGCCTTGGAGCCGACCTCCGCGGCGGCGCAGAGCAACCTTTCCGTCGCGGCGGCCCACGTGGGCTTCGCTCTCGAGCAGACCAACGATCTCAACGACGCGATCGGCGTCTATCGCGAGGGGGTCGCCGCCGCGAAAGCCGAGGGCGCCCTCGCCAATTCGCCGCCAGGCTGGAGCCAGGACGTCGCGACGGCGGAACAATGGCTCGGCATGGCGCTCGAAGCGGCCAAGGACGGCGACGACGCGCTCGCCGCCTACCAGGACGGGGCGAAAGCCCTCGCCGCCATGCCCGCCGGCGACCCGCCCGACGCCGCCTGGCGCATCCTGCTCGCCGGATTGGATTCGCACATCGGCGTCCTGTTGAAGGCGCGCAACGACCTCGCCGACGCCCTTGCGGCCGATCGCACCGCCGAGACGCTGCTGAGCGCCGCCGCGGCGAAAGGCGCGCCCTCGGTCGAGGATAGTCTTGCCGCCGTCAAGGAAGCGATCGCGCTCGTCCTCTACGCGCAGAACGACGCGGCGGACGCGACGGCGGCTTACGCGCAAGCGATCCCGCTGCGCAAGGCCCTCGCCCAGCAGGCGCCGAGCGACGCCAACCTGCGCGCCTTGGCGGGAGACGAACTGGGCGTTTGCGTCGCGAACACGGCAGCCGGCGCCGCCGTCTGCCAGGATGCGGCCAACGATTCGCGTCAGGCCGCGTCGCACGCTCCCGACGACGCCAACGCCGAGTTCGCCCTGCACGCCAGCCTCAACGCCCTCGGCGCCGCCCAGGCCCAGGCCGGCGACAGCGCCGGCGCCGAGGCGACCTTGCGCGAAAGTCTGGCGCTGGCGACCGCCTGGGCCGCCAAAGCCCCGACGGATGCCCGTTGGCGGTTCGGCGTCGAAATCGCGGCCGAGCGTCTAGGCCTCGTCCAGTCCGCCGCCAAGGCCTACGACGACGCGCTCGTCTCGTTCGTCGCCGCGCGCGACGCGGCGGCGGCGCTGGTCGCGCTCGCCAAGACCAACGCCGCCTGGACGGCCAGCCTCGCCCGCGTCGTCGGCGAGATCGGCGGCGTCGCCTACGCCGAGCTCCTCGCCAAGAACTACGCGAGCGCGCAAGCCGCGCTCGACAAGGCGACCCCGGCGTCGCCCGATCAGAACTGGCTCGACCTTATCCGGGCGGCGTGCCTGATGTTTCAGGGTCAAGCCGACGCCGCGCGCGCCCTTTTTCTGAAACACAGCGGCGAGAACACCCTCGGCAAGAGCTGGCAACAGGCGACGACCGACTTCTTCGCCAAGTTGCGCGCCAACGGCCAGAGCGATCCGCTGATGGACCAAATCCAAGCGGCGTTCGCCGCGCCGAAATGATCGCCGCCTTGGCGCCGCCGGCCGGCGCTCCCATATGCGAGGCATGTTCGGCTCCCATCCCTATCCCGAAGTTCTCTACGCGCTCGACGGCGAAAGCGCCTCGAGCGGCCCCGGCCTGCCCTCGACGGCGGGCGACGACGCCGCGCTCGACGCCTATTCGCGCGTCGTCACCGATGTCGTCGACCGCGTCTGCCCCAGCGTCGTGCGCATCGACGTCCGTCGCAACGGCAAGAACGCCGGCTCGGGCTCCGGCGTCATCATTTCGCCGGACGGCCTGGCGCTGACCAACAGCCACGTCGTGCAAGGCGCGCGCAGCGTCGCGCTGACGACGCTGGAGGGGCGCGAATTCCAGGCGCGCGTGCTCGGCGACGATCCCGACACCGACCTGGCGCTGCTGCGCGTCGACGAAAACGTCACGCTGCCGGCGGCGCGGCTCGGCGACAGCTCGCGGCTCAGGCGCGGCCAGATCGCCATCGCGATCGGCAATCCCCTCGGCTTCGACGCGACGGTGACGACGGGCGTCGTCTCGGCGCTCGGCCGCTCGCTGCAATCGCGCACCGGGCGCATGATCGAGGACGTCGTGCAGACCGACGCGGCGCTGAACCCCGGCAATTCCGGCGGGCCGCTGGTGTCCTCGGCCGGCGAGGTCATCGGCATCAACACCGCGATCATCATGGGGGCGCAGGGCATCTGCTTCGCGGTGGCCTCCAACACCGCCCATTTCGTCGCCGGCGAGATCGCGCGCCACGGGCGGGTGCGCCGCGCCTATATCGGCGTCGGCGCGGCGACGACGCCGATCCCGCGCCACATCGCGCTGCGTCTGGGGCTGGATCAGGCGAGCGGCGCGCGGCTCATCAGCGTCGAGCAGAGTGGGCCGGCCGCGCAAGCCGGACTGCTGACCGGCGACCTCGTCATCGCGCTCGACGACAAGCCGGTGACCGGCGTCGCCGACCTGATGCGCCTGCTCGACGCCGACAAGATCGCCCGCACGGTGAGCGTCGACTTCATCCGCCGCTCCGAACGCTTGCGGCTGTGGATAGGTCCGCAGGACCGCGATTTGGCGGCGTTGCCGCGCGCGAGCTGAGCGCCGCGCCTGGGGAATACCTATGGATAAGCTGCGGATAACTCCGCCTTTCAGCGCCCCTTCGGCGCCACCAGCGGCCCGGGCAGCGCCGCCTCGGCTTCGGCGCGCAACGCCTGCTCGTGATGCGCGACGAAGCGGCTGGCGGCGAACGCCCCGATGACGGCGGCGATCAGCGCCGTCACGCCGACCGGGCGCGCGTAATGCTCGAAGGCGAAGCCCAGGAAATAGCCGCCGATGCCGAAGAGCGTCGCCCAGACGACGCCGCCGAGCGCATTGAACAGGAGGAAGCGCGGCCAGGGCAGATGGTTGACGCCGGCCAGAAACGCTGCGAAGGCGCGCAGGATCGCGACGAAGCGGCCGAAGAACACGATCTTGCCGCCGTGGCGCTGGAACAGATATTGCGCCACCTTGAGCCGTCCCTCGTCGACGCGGATGTAATGTCCGTATCGATAGATCAGCGGGAAGCCGAATTCGCGCCCGACCCAGTAGCCCGCGTTGTCGCCGACGATCGCCGCCGCCGCCGCGCAGGCGATGACGAGGCCGATGTGGAAGTCGCCGCGCCCGGCGAACACCGCCGCGCTGACCAGCGCCGTTTCGCCCGGCATCGGCACGCCGGCGCTTTCCAGCGCGATCAGGAGAAAAATAGCGAAATAGCCGTATTCGGCGACGAACTGGTGCAGGTGATGCAAGAACGGCATGGGCGAGTCTCGGGGCGCGAGAAACCGCGAACCTCCTCTTACCGCAGCCTTCACGCGCCGGTAAGCCGTCGCGCGTTGGCGCGCACCGTGCGATGCGCCGGCGCGAGCGCCGCCTCGGCGACGTCGGCGAGGCCCAGCGCGGCGTCCTCGGCGGTGCGCACGCCGCCGAACGCCGCGCTGACGAGAAACGTCCCCCAGGCGAGTTGCGCGGCGAGCGCGCCTTCGCAGACCGCGGCGACCTTCTCTTCGACCATGCGGCGCGCTTCGCGCGCCTGGACGCCGGAGCCGTCGAGGCTGGGCGTCAGCAATCCTCGCGTGCGCGCGGCGATCGTCACCGCGGTGTCGGCGCCGGCGCGCGCGCTCGAAGCCGCTAAGCGCAACGACCGCGCCATCGAGGTTTGCGCGACGAGTTCCTCGGGGTTTGGCGAACGGGCCCGCGCCTGAACGGTCGGCGGCCTCTCGACGCGGTCGATCTCGCCGAGCGCGCGGGTTTCGTCCCGCGGCGCGCGCGCCGCGAAAATCCGCTGCGGCGTCGTCGCGAGCGCGGAACGAAGCGAGGCGAGAACCCCGGTAGGACGGCCGAGACGGTTGCGCATGCGAAATATCCTTTTAAATTCGTCGCTTGGGATGAAAGCTTCACACGTCGCTGAAATTCGGAGCGACTGCTTTTCGCCATGACTCCGCATAGAGTCCCACGAATATTGCAGCGCGTCAATAATTGTTGCATCGCAATAAGAGTTTTCGCCGAGACCGCGTTGACATGGACGCGGCGATCGGCGTGATTGCACGCCGACGCCCTCGCGAAAGAAGCCCGCCGTGCCCCGCGCCTCGCAAGCCCTCGCCGCGCTCGCCGCCCTGATGGGCGCCGCCGGCGTTGCTCTGGCGGCGCTCGCCGCCCACGCCGACGGCGGCGAATTCGGCAAGACGGCGTCGCTATTCCTGATCTTGCACGCCGCCGCGCTGGTCGGCCTGAGCGCGCATACGCGGCTCGCCGAGGGCGCGAGGGGCCTGCTGATCGCCGGATTCGCTCTCGGTGCCGGCGCGATCCTGTTCGGCGGCGATCTGGCGGCGCGCGCCTTCTTCGGCGCGCGGCTGTTCCCGTTCGCCGCCCCGATCGGCGGCTCGCTGATGATCCTCGCCTGGCTCGCGCTGGCGTTTCTCTTCAACTACGGCGCGACGCGGGCGCGGGACTAATCGCGCACGAAATCGAACCGGTCGACGTCCACCAGCCCCATGTCCGTGATCTTCAGGTGCGGGATCACCGGCAGCGGCAGGAAGGCGACTTGCAGGAACGGCTCGGCGAGCACGACGCCGAGGCCCTTGGCCGCGGCGCGCAGCGGGATCAGCGCCTTGTGCACGTCCTCGAAGCTCATCAGGCTCATCAGCCCGGCGACGGGCAAGGCGAGTTCGGCGACGACCCGCCCGCCTTCGGCGACCGCGAAGCCGCCCTCGATCTCGATCAGCCGGTTGACCGCGACCGCCATGTCCTTTTCATCCGCGCCGACGACGGTGATGTTGTGGCTGTCGTGGCCGACCGAGGAGGCGATGGCGCCGCGCTTCATGCCGAAGCCGCGAACGAAGGCGGTGGCGATGTTGTCGTTGACGCCGTGGCGCGCGACGACGGCGACCTTGATGAAATCGTTGTCGAGATCGACGCCGCGCAGGCCATTGGCGAACGGCAGGATCGCCGGCACGCGCTCGGTGATGATCTTGCCCGGCACGACGCCGATCGCCTGGGTCGAAGGCCCCTGTCCGCGCGCGACGAAATCGCCCGCAAAGACGCGCCGCGCCTTGACGCTGTGGCGCCCGACCGGCGCGATGGGCGCCCGCGCGGCGAACAGCGCGTCGCCGACGATCCGCCCGGCGGTGACGACTTTCGACACCGCGCAGGATTCGAGATCGTCGAGCACGACGAGATCGGCGCGCCAGCCCGGCGCGACGAGGCCGCGATCAGCGAAGCCGAAAATGCGCGCGGCGGAAATGGTCGCGGCGCGATAGGCGGCGAGCGGCGGCGCGCCGAGCGCGATCGCCGTGCGGATGATGAAGTCGAGATAGCCCTCTTCGGCGATGTCGAGCGGATTGCGGTCGTCGGTGCAGAAGGCGATGAACGGCGAATGGCGCTCGGTGATGATGGGCGCGAGCGCGTGCAGGTCCTTGGAGACGGAGCCCTCGCGAATGAGGATATGCATGCCCTTGGCGAGCTTCTCCAGCGCCTCGGGCACGTTGGTCACCTCGTGATCGGTGCGGATGCCGGCGCTGAGGTAGCCGTTGAGATCGAGGCCGCCGAGCAGCGGGCTGTGGCCGTCGATCGGCCGGCCCTGGAACGCGGCGAGCTTGGCCAGGCACGCGGGATCGCCCGCGAGAACGCCGGGGAAATTCATGAACTCGGCGAGGCCGAGCACCTTGGGATGGCGCGCCAGCGGCAGGAGATCGTCGATATCCAGCCGCGCCCCGGACGTCTCCAGATGCGTCGCCGGCACGCAACTCGACAATTGCACGCGCAGGTCCATCGCCGTCGCCATCGACGCGTCGAGGAAATAGGCGAGGCCGGCGACGCCGAGCACGTTGGCGATCTCGTGCGGATCGCAGATCGCGGTGGTGACGCCGTGGGCGAGCACGCAGCGATCGAATTCGAGCGGCGTAATCAGCGAGGACTCGACGTGCAGATGGGTGTCGATGAAGCCGGGAACGACGATCTTGCCGGCGACATCGATCTCGACCGCGCCGCGATAGTCGCCCAGCGTTCCCACGATGCGGTCGTTGGCGACGGCGACGTCGCTCCTGACGAGCTCGCCCCTGACGAGATCGAAAATCCGCCCGCCCTTGAGCACGAGGTCGGCGCGCGCCAGGCCCCTTCCCTGCTCGACGGCGCGCGCGAGATAGGCGACGGCGTCGCTCATCGCGCGCTCTCTAGGCTAAAGGAAACGGCGAGCTTGCGCATGAACGGCCTCCGAGGAAATGGGCGTATCGCCGGCCAATGTTTCAGGCTTGTCCGCCTTTCTCAAGCCTCAAGCGCGCACGGCGCGGTAGGTCGGCCCCTTCGGGCCGAACGCGGCCTCGACGCGAAAATTGTCTTGCGCGCTCATCTTGCCGAGCGGCACCGCCTCCTCCGGCATGATCAGCGTCGCGACGTCGCCGACGAACACGATGACGTGGCGGCCCTGCTCGTTCAGGCGCTTCGCCATGCGGCGCAAGTCGTCGTAGTAGGGCGTCTGTCGCCACGCCTGCGGGGCGCCGGGGTCGACCTGCGCGTAGAGGAAGCCGTTGCCGGGAAAAATCGTCAGCACGATCCGCGAATGATCCGGCTTCCACGCGTCCGGCACGTTCGCGTCGGTCATCCAGAGGCAGAAGAACTGACGGCAATGGAGCGGCCGCGTCGCGTGGATGGCGCAGCCGACGCCGGGCTCGCAGTGACGGCACCAGACCCCCGCCCGCTTGTCGACCGCGGGCACGTGGTAGACTTTGCAGCACAGCGCGCAAGTTCCGCATTGGCGGGCGGCGGCGCCGGCGGGCTGGGATCGGAACTGGACCATGCCCGTGGAATTATCCGACCCGGACGCGCGAGGCAACAGGGGCGCCACGGCGCCATTGCCAGCGGCGGCGAAACTTGATTGATGGTGGGCATGGCCGCGCTCACCCACATCGGCGCCTCAGGCGAGGCGCGCATGGTCGACGTTTCCGACAAGGACGCGACGGCCCGCGTCGCGATCGCCGAGGGGCGCGTCGCCATGAAGCCCGAGACGCTGGCGCTGATCCTCGCCGGCGACGCCAAGAAGGGCGACGTCATCGGCGCGGCGCGCATCGCCGGGATCATGGCGGCCAAGCGGACGCACGAGCTGATCCCGCTCTGCCATCCCATCGCCTTGACCAAGATCGCCCTCGATATCGCCCCGGACGAGGCGCTGCCGGGCGTGAGAGTGCGCGCCGAGGCCAAGACGCACGGCCGGACCGGCGTCGAAATGGAGGCGCTGACCGCGGTGGCGGTCGCCTGCCTGACGATCTACGACATGGCCAAGGCGGTCGATCGCGCCATGCGCATCGAAGGCGTGCGCCTGATCGAGAAACGCGGCGGCAAGTCGGGTTCCTGGCGCGCTGCGGAGCCCGCGCCGTGACGGGCGGCGGCTTGATTTCGGTCGAAGAGGCGCTGGCGCGCGTGCTCGCCTCGGCGCGCGATCCCGTGAACGAAGAAAGCGTCGCGCTGGCGCAAGCGCTGGGGCGCACCCTGGCGCGCGACGTGCGCTCGCTACGCGCCCAGCCGCCGTTCGCCAATTCGGCGATGGACGGCTACGCCCTGCGCGCGGCCGATACGGCGCTCGCGCCGGTCCGGCTGGCCGTGATCGGCGAATCGGCGGCGGGGCGCGCCTACCGCGGACGGGTCGGGCCAAGCGAAGCGGTGCGCATCTTCACCGGCGCGCCGATGCCCGAGGGCGCCGACTCGGTCGTCGCGCAGGAGGATGCGCGGCGCGAGGGCGCCGAAGTTGTGCTTCAGACCGGCGTCTCGCCCGGCGACAACGTGCGCGCGCAGGGGTTCGACTTCGCTATAGGAGAGGCGATGCTCGCCGCGGGCCGGCGCCTGACGCCCCGCGACGTCGCGCTCGCCGCGGCGGCCGACCACCCGACGCTCGCGGTTCGCCGGCGACCCCGCGTGGCCATTCTCGCCACCGGCGACGAATTGGTCGCGCCGGGGGCGGCGCGCGGCCCCGCTCAGATCGTCGCCTCCAACAATTTCTCCGTCGCCGGCGTCGTGGCCGCGGCCGGCGGCGAGCCGATCGACCTCGGCATCGCGCTCGACGATCGAAACGCGCTGGCGCGCAGCGTCGCGACCGCGCAGGACGCCGAGGCCGACGTGCTGGTCACGCTCGGCGGCGCTTCGGTCGGCGATTACGATCTCGTGCAGGAGACGCTGGTCGCGGCCGGCATGCGGCTCGGCTTCTGGCGCATCGCCATGCGGCCGGGCAAACCCTTGATCCACGGCCGGCTCGGCGCGATGAGCGTGCTCGGCCTGCCCGGCAATCCCACCTCGTCCATGGTGTGCGCGCTGCTGTTCCTCAGGCCCTTGCTGCGCGCGCTGCTCGGCGACCCCGAGGCCGGCGCCGATCCGAGCGAACCCGCGCGCCTCGCCGTGGCGCTCGGCGCCAACGGCGTCCGCCAGGATTTCATGCGCGCGACTCTGACGCGCGGCGACGACGGCGTCTTTCTCGCTAGCCCGGTGGGATCGCAGGATTCCTCGCTGGTCAAGACGCTCGCGCGCGCCGAGGCGCTGATCGTTCGCGCGCCCCACGCGCAGCCGGCGCAAGCGGGCGAGCCCTGCCGCATCATTCGCTTCGCGGAGTTGGGCGCGTAGCGCTCCTCACCGCCTCGTCGATCGCGCCAAGCGCTCGATGACCAGCTCGAAATAGGCGTCGGCGTCGATGTCCTTGAGGACGAGGGCGTTGGCCGGCTGGCCGGTCACGCCCCACCAATCCACGATCGTCATCCCGCGCGTCAGGGCGTCGCAGCTGATCTCGACATTGACCTCGCGGCCGGCGAACAGTTCCGGGCGCAGCAGATAGGCGATCACCGTCGGATCGTGCAGCGGCCCTCCGTCGGTCCCGTACTTGCGCTCGTCGAAGCGCTTGTTGGCGGTCAGCAGATGATAGAACGCCTCCATGTGCGGCGCGCCGACCGCGCGCAGCGCGTTCATGCGGGCGCGCGTGGTCAGCGCCTTGTGGGTGCAGTCGAGCGGGATCATCACGATCGGCGCCGCGCAGGCGAAGACGGCGCGCGCCGCTTCGGGATCGACCCAGATGTTATATTCGGCCGCGGGCGTGACGTTGCCGCCCTCGCCGTGCGCGCCGCCCATCAGCACGATCCCAGCGAGCCGCGCGGCGAGGCGCGGCTCCCTGGCCAGGGCGAGGGCGAGGTTGGTCAGCGGCGCCAGGCAGCACATCGTGACGGCGCCCTCGGGGCGCGACATCACGAGCTCGACGATCGCGTCCGGCGCGAAGCCGTCGGCGGCTTTCAGCTTCGGCTCCGGCAGGTCGTAGCCGGCAAAGCCGTCGGCGCCGTGGACCTGGCCGGCCGTCGCCAGTTCGCGGCACAAGGGACCGTGGGCGCCGGCGTAGACGGGAATCTCGCCCCGCCCGGTCAGCTCCAACGCCTTGAGCGCGTTGCGGGTGGTGGCGGCCAGCGGCGCATTGCCGCCGACCGTGGTGATGGCGATGACGTCGAGCTCGCCGGGCGAGCCGAGCGCCATCAGGAAGGCGACGGCGTCGTCGGGAGAGGGATCCGTGTCGATGATGATCGGGCGCGCCATGGCGTCTCCTTGCCGGATGCGGGCGCCGGGTTTTCCCCGGCGCCGCGCCCTCCCTCAGCGAGACAAACGGCTTTCGCGCCGGCGCGCAAGCGCCCTCTACCGCACCTCGACGAACGCCGTGACGGCGTTGCGCGAAACGATCGCCTGGGCGACGCGATGGCCCCAGTTGCCGGAAACGAGCCGGATCGACCCGTCGGGCTCGACGCCCTCGACGAGGCCGACGTGACCGGCCGAGCCGCGCCGCGTGCGGATCACCGCGATGGCGCCGACCCGCGGGCCGGCGAGGCGCGGGCCGTAATCGAGCGCCGATGCGACGAGTCGGTTGGCGAGCGGCCGGTGGCCGGTGCGGCGCAGCCAGAAGGAAACCGCGTCGGCGCACCAGGGGCCGGCCATGCCGGTCATGTTGCCCGAGCCGAGCCATCGCGTCGCCTCGGCGAGCACGTCGCTTCCCGCGCCCGCCGTCCCGGACGACCCGTAGACGACCGGCGGCGCCTTGACGCCTTGGAAGCCTTGCGCCTGCGCGGCGCCCGGCAACGAAAAAGCCGCGACAAAAGCGGCCACGATAAGTTTTTCTCGCAAATACTCACTCCATTCCTGCTGTTAGCGCAGCTAGAACCACACAATGCATGGCTATCGATGATGATCGTCGACTCGGTTGGACGGCGCTAAGCATCCATCGTTGGAATATTGTTCTGTTATTGTTTTTCCAACGCGCACGAATTATTGTGCGAGACGATCGATCGCCTTTTTGCGGATAAATATGTCAGCAATGTGGACGGATTTTCGATCGCTCTCGGCCGGCGCAATTTCGCGGCGCGAGGACAAGTCTCCAAGCATCGCGCGTCTTGGCTCGGCGTGCGCTAATACGACGAAGGCTCAACGCTCGTCCCGGCGCGGCGCTGCGTCGATGGACTTCGATCGAGTGTCGCCTGAGCCAGCCGTCACTGCCGCCGCGGCGACCCGAGGCGGCGATCCCGAGCGCGGCGGGAGAACGATGTCACTGCGAACGCGACGGCAACGTCACGAAGAAGGTGGTCCCCTTGCCCGGCTGAGAGGCCACCGAAATCGACCAACCGTAACGGTCCGCGATCGTCTTGCAGATCGCCAGCCCGATGCCGGTTCCCGGATGCTCGTTGCGATTATGAAGGCGCTTGAAGGGTTCGAATATTTCCTTGGCGTATTTTTCTTCGAAGCCGATGCCGTTGTCGGCGATCGCCAGTTGGACCACCGACTGATCCTTCATCATGGCGGAGATATCGATATCCGGCGCTCGGCCGGGCTGGCGATATTTGATCGCGTTCGAGACGATATTCTGCAGCAATCGCGCAAATTGCGGCCGGTCGGCATTGATCGTGAGATCCGGCGAATTGATGCTGATCCTCGCCCCGGTTTCAAAGATCGATTCGGACAAGTCGACCAGGGCCAGTTCGATCTCCTCGCGGAGCCTAAGCGGCTGCAACGCGCTTTCTTCGTTGACCGCGCGCGAGAAGGCGAGAAGATTGTCGACGAGCTGTCGGGCGCGCGTCACCGAAGCTCCGATGACTTTGGTCGCCCAGGCGATGTCCGCCTTGTTCGATTTCGCGACCGCCTCCTCCACCAGGCCGGCGAACACGGCGATCTTGCGCAGCGGCTCCTGCAGGTCGTGCGAGGCGATATAGGCGAATTGCTCGAGACGCTCGTTGGCGCGCTCCAGTTCGCGCGCTCGTTGCGCCAGGTCGTTCTCCGCCCTGCGCCTCAGGGTAATGTCGACGATCGTGGCCAGGACGATCGGCCCCTTTTTGGTTTCGATCGGCGTCAGCGCGATTTCGACGGGAAATTCCGTTCCGTCCTTGCGCGTTCCCTTCAGATCGCGCCCCGCGCCCATCGGCCGCTTGCTCGGGTTGGCGAAGAAGCCGCGCCGCAAGGCGGCATGGTCGGCGCGCAGCGGCGCCGGGACGAGCCGGTCGATCGATCGCCCGATCAGCTCGTCCAGCGCATAGCCAAACATTCGCTCGGTTTCGGCGTTAGCAAATTGCATGACGCCGTCCGGGTCGACCATGATCATGGCGGCGGGAGACGCGTCGACCGCCAACCGGAAGCTGTCGCCGTTGACGCCCTGCGCGCGCATATTCGACGCCTCGCTTCCTTCGCTCCCGGCTCGACGCGGAGCCTTCCTCAAACCCGCATTGCGGCGTGGAGCGCAAGACAATATATGGCGTTGGGAGTAAACGACAATCAGGGCGGTCGCATGTCGGTCGAAACGTCGGAGCGAAGGGAATGCCGGGTCGTGCTCATCGAGGACGATCCCGACGACGTATTCCTGTTTCGACGGGCGCTGGAGGGCGTTCGGCTCGCCCCGGAGCGCGAAATCGCCCTCGAGCACGTCGACAACGGGCTCGACGCGCTCTACTTCGTGTCGAATCGCGACCTCATCGGTCGTTTGCCCGACGTCTTGGTGCTCGACATCAACATGCCCCGCCTCGACGGCGTCAAGTTCCTCCGGACGACGCGCGAGTCGTTTCTGCTCAGGGACATCCCTATTTTCGTGCTGACCACCTCGAGCGAGAGCGCCGTCCACGCCGAAGCGATGCGGGCCGGGGCCGACAAGGTCTTCGTCAAACCCGACAGCGCCGCCGCGCTCCTCATCATCGCTCAGGAAATCGTCGAGCGCGGCGTCACCCGCGCGGCGGGCAGGCGATAGCCTATCCTCCCGCCTTCGCCAGCGCCGCTAGGAAGGCGCGGCGCGAGTCGGGCAGCGGCAGGCCGCGCGGGGCGAAGAGATCGCGCGTCAGGAAGAAGCCGGTCAGGCGGAACGCGTCGGCAACCTCGGCCGCGCCGGGCGCCGGCGCCGGCGCGCCGGGGCGCAGGAAGGCGGGCAGCGGCAGCAGCCGCTCCTTCCAGCGCTCGCCCGCCGCGGCGCTCACCGCGCGCCCCGACTTCGGCGAGACGTAGATCAGATCCTCGCGCGCGCCGGTCGCCGCGCAGCGCTCGAGATCGAGGGAAAAACCGCATTCGGCGAGCACCTGCGCCTCGAAACGCGCGATCAGCGCCGGCGCCAGCGCCACGTTATCGAGATGGTCGGCGATCAGCGCCACCGCCTCGAACAAGGTCTCGTGCGGGTCGCGCTCGGGCAGCAGCCGCATGAGCGCGCCGAGATAGCCGACGCCGGCGAGCGCCAGGCCGCTGGCGATGAGGCGCCCGGCGCGAAGCGCCAGCGGTTCGACGGCGTAGGCGCCGAGGTGTTCGTCGAGGCGCGCGCGCCAGACGAGGCCGAGGCTGTTGCCGGGTTGCAGGGCGCCGTGCAGGCGCGTCGAACGGCCGCCGCGCACCAGGCCGAGATGGCGCCCGTGCTTGCGCGTCATCGCCTCGACGATCGCCGACGTCTCGCCATGGCGCCGGACGCCGATGACGATGCCTTCGTCACGCCATTCCATCGCGCCGCTCCGACTCAAGCCTTGATAAGATGGCGCGGCGGCGGGACTTTGGAAAGGCGCAGCGCGATGACGAGCGCTGCGCCTGTCATCGCCGCGAGCAGCAGGGCGACGCCGGGCCAGCCCGCCCAGGCGAAGAACAGGCCGCCCGCCGAGCCCGCCAGGCTCGACCCGACGTAGTAGAAGAAGAGGTAGAGCGCCGAAGCCTGCGCGCGCGAGCCGTGCGCCCTCAGGCCGACCCAGCTCGAAGCGATCGAATGGGCGCCGAAGAATCCCCAGGTGATCAGGGCGACGCCGGCGACGACGGCGACGATGTCGTCCGGCATCGTCACCGCGACGCCGGCGGCCTCGATGGCGATGGCGATCCACATCACGCGCCGGCGCCCGTAGCGGCCGGCGAGGTCCCCCATGACCATCGAGCTGACCGCGCCAACGAGATAGAGCACGAAGACGAAGCCGATGGTCGTCTGGCTGAGCGAAAACGGCGCCGCCATCAGGCGAAAGCCGATGTAGTTGTAGGCGCAGACGAACGAGCCGAGCAGCAGGAACCCTTCGGCGAACAACAGGCGCAGCCCGGGATCGGAAAACTGGCCGATGAGCGAGGCGGCCAGATCGCCGAAGTCCGGCCGGCGCGGCGAAATTTTGCGCGAGGGCGGCAGCGCTGCGGCGATCAGCGCCGCGCCGACGAAGCCGACCGCGCCCACCGCGGCGATCGCGATCCGCCAGCCGAAATGATCGCTGAGCGCGGCGACGACGAGGCGCCCCGCCATGCCGCCCAGGGTGGAGCCGGCGATGTAGAGCCCCATGGCCAGGCCGATCGCCTGCGCGTCCATTTCGTCGCCCAGATACGCCATCGCCACCGCCGGCAGGCCGGCGAGCGCCAGGCCGGCGAGCGCGCGCAAGGCGAGCAGCGTCGGCCAGTCGGGCGCCAGCGCCGCGAGCATGGTGGCGAGCGCGGTCGCGGCGAGCGAGGCGGCCATGACGCGCTTGCGTCCGAAGACGTCGGCGACGGCGCCCGCCCCCATCATCGCCACCGCCAGCACGAGGGTCGAGGCCGAAAGCGAAAGGCTGGCGAGGGCGGGCGAGACGGCGAATTCGCGCGCGAACTCCGGCATCAACGGCTGCACGCTGTAGAGCAGCGCGAACGTGGCGAAGCCGCCGAAGAAGAAGGCGCCGGTGACGCGCCAGAACGCCGCGTCGGTGCGCGAGATCTTGCGCGGGTTGGGCGAGGGCTGGGGCAAGGCGGCGAGGGACATCGGCGCTTCTTAGCCGCCGCGCGCGGAGAAAGAAATCGGAAGGGGCGCGGGTCGGTTCGTCGGCGCATTTGAACTTCAGCTTTCGATCCAAGCCGGCCATTGTCCGATCTGCGCTGGACGTCGATGGAGCGCTGTGATCCGACGCGCGTCGCGCCGCAGAAAATGGCGCCGGCCCAGCCCGATGCCCAAGGGCGAAGCCTATAGCGATTCAGGATTGCGGGACAATCAAAACAGGCGCAGCATGACGTTCGAACTGGGGGCCATTTGGCCGATGTCGGCCAAGGAGGACTTCATGTCATGGAGCGTGGACGGCACCTATATCGAAGCTTGCAACTGCGAGGCCGCGTGCCCCTGCATCTTCTTCTCACCGCCGACGGAGGGCGATTGCAAGGTCCTGGTCGGATGGCACATTGACAAGGGTCGCCATGGCGATGCTGTTCTCGATGGTTTGAACGCGGCGCTGATCGCATTTGCGCCCGGCAATATGAAAAACGGTCAGTGGAAAGTGGCGCTCTATCTGGACGAGCGCGGCGACGACAGGCAAAAGGCCGCGCTACAAGGGATTTTTTCCGGCGCCGATGGAGGACATCTCGCCAATCTTGGACCGCTGATCGGCCAGGTTCTGGGCGCGCGGCCCGCGCAAATCACATTCGACAAGGGCGCGAACGCCCGGTTCCGATTTGAAGTTGATGGCGCCGCCTCAACTGAGATTGAGCCGATCCAGGGGCAAGGCGGCGGAACGAGCGAAATCAGCGGTCATCCGCTCGCGATATCGCCAGGCCACCCCGTCACCGTCTCTCGTTCATCCCACCTCAAGATCGACGATTACGGGATTACGTGCGATATCGCAGGCCGAAACGGCTTCTTTGCTCCGTTCGCCTATCAAGGCTGATCCAAATTTGACCGCGTCATCGCGCAATTTGATCTTTGCGCGTCCGTGGACGGCGGCAGGTATTTTGGCTGCGACGCTCGGGTGTTGGCTCCTCTTGTTTTGGGGAGCAACCAATATGGACAGTCCCGCGGCGCAGCTTACGATGCCCATGGCCGACTGGTCGCTTGTGAACTGGCTGGCGGTATTCATCATGTGGGCTGTCATGATGGCGGCCATGATGCTTCCTTCGGCAGCGCCGATGGTTTTGTGCTTTGGCGAGCTGAACCGGAGGCGCGGCGAAGCGACCAGAACTCTTGTCTTTGTCGCCGCCTATCTCGCGTTGTGGATTGCATTCAGCGGCGCGGCGACCGCCTGGCAATGGGCGCTGCAAGGGATCGGCTGGGTCTCGCCCATGATTGTGAGCAGGTCGTCCGTGCTCAGCGGAGGACTGCTGCTCATTGCGGGGGTATTTCAGTTCAGTCGGATCAAGCTTGCGTGCTTGCGTGCTTGTCGTTCGCCTCTCGGCTTCCTGATGAGCGATTGGCGCAACGGCCTTTGGGGCGCTTGGCGGATGGGGATGCGCCATGGCCTCTATTGTCTTGCATGCTGCTGGGCGCTGATGGCGCTGCTATTCGTCGGGGGAGCCATGAATCTCCTGTGGATTGCCGCTCTCACCAGTCTCGTAGCTATAGAAAAACTTGCGCCGAAGGGAGAATTGGTGGCGCGGGTGCTGGGCGTCGTCATGATTTGTGCTGGCGCTGCGAAGTGGATTTGGCCTTCACTGTTGTAATACCGACACGCAAGGAGTGGCGTGAGCGGTCCTACGACTTCGACAATTGGCAAACATCTTGACCGGCGCGGCTCTGATCGGCATGCCGGTCGCCCCTCGCGCAGGGGCGTGGATCGAAAGATACAAGGCAAACGTCGCAACTTGGAATGTCCGCTCGCCACCCATTGCAGCAATTCGAACGTACCCCTACCGTCAATCGAGGCGCGCGGATCGCGGGCGCGCCGCCTCGCCCTCACCGCCAGGAATCGAACCAGATGCGCTGCGCAAAGGCGCTCGGGTCGACGGGGAACTGCGCCGAAAGCACCGGCAGGTAGAAGGCGAAGGTCAGCCCCGCCGCGGCGAGAAAGCCGAGCGCGGCGACGCCGCGAAACCGACCGCCGCCGCGAAAGAACGCCAGCGCCAACGCCGGCCCGAGGCAGAGCAGCGGCGGGAAATAGTAGTAGAAGAACTCGAGCCCCTTCGGATTGATCGCCCACGGCAGGTATTGCGAGAAGAAGGCGACGGTGACGATCATCGCGTCGGTTTCGCGGCCGACGATCCATCGCCACGCCGCGTAAAGGATCGCCGCCTCGCCGGCGTAGAAGACCAGGGGATTGACCAGCGCGACGATCGCCTGCGCCGGATGCAACGGGCCCCACGTCGCGGCGCGCAGGCCCTCGACATGGAAGAGATACCACACCGGCCGCGTCATCGCCGGCCATTCCCACCACAGGCTCGAATAGGGGTGCGTCGCCGAGCTGCCGGTCATGATCTCGATCATGCGACGCTGCGCGTCGAAGAAATCGAGAACCGAGCCCTCGTGCATCAATTGCGGGACATAGGCGAGGAAATAGGCGAGGAACGGCGCCGCGCCCAAGGCGAGAACCGAGTTGAGAGGAGTCATCGCCGCCCAGGCGTCGGGCGCGTAGAAATCCGTATCCCTGGGGTCGTCGAAGCGCGCGCGCCACAGCCTCAAAAGCCCGATGAGCAGGCGCACGGCGAGGACGCCGGCGAGCGGGAACAGCCCCGACAATTTGCACGCGCTCGCCAGGCCGAAGCTGAAGCCCATCAGCATCGCGTAGACGAACGATTTTCTCGGCGATCGTTTTTCTTTCAGGCTCAGGGTGAAAAACGCCAGCCCGAAGGCGCAGAAGGCCATCTGGAAGATGTCGAGCATGGCGATGCGCGCCTGAACGTAGACGACGGCGCCGAACAGCGTGATCGCGCTCGCCCACAGCGCCGGCTTGAGATCGCGCATGAGCGCGAACGTCCAGATCAGCGTCGCCACCAACGTCAGCGCGCCGAACAGCGCGCTCATCGCCCGCCAGCCGAGGAGATCGTCGCCGAACATCGCCATCCCCAGGGCGATCAGCATCTTGCCGAGCGGAGGATGCTCCTGATGCAGAATCTCGCCGCTGTTGAGGAAGGCGCGCGCGGTCGGCACGTACCAGGTCTCGTCGAAGTAGACTTCGCGCGCCGCGCCGACGCCCCACAGGAACAGGGCCAGCGAGCCGGCGAAAAGGGCCGCGCTCCACAACGCGAGGTTGCGCCAAGTCGGGGCGAGAACGAGCGCGAGGACGCCGCGCGGCGCGGCGCTCGCCAATGTCGGGGCTTCCGAGGCGCTGGCGCTCATGTCGTTTCTCATGCTCTCGCAGCGATCATGCCCTCGCCGCCCGCCCGCCGCAATCGCGCCCTGCGACGTCACGCCGATGTGACGGGCTTGCGCTGAAATGGACGGCGGCGCCTTATCGGCGCGCGCCGCGCCGGCTCGGCTTGCCCGGACATTGAGCGCGCCGATTGACGGGCCTCAACGACCGGCCGCGGAACTCGTGCGAAGAAAGGCGCGGCGGCTTCTGTCGGCGCGGCCGCGGGGCTGAGGGAGTTACGCATTTCGGCAAGACCTGCGGCCAATCCCCCGGCCCCTCACCCAACCTCTCCCCGCAAGCGGGGAGAGGAGCGCGCGGCGCCGTTCTTCCCCTCTCCCCGCGTCTTCGCGGGGAGAGGCAAGGTGAGGGGCCGGGTGGGTTTCCGCGCTGTCGCCAATGTGTGTGTTTGCTTTAGGCCGGCGACCGCGTCTAGAGAGCGCGACCGCCCGCGATGAGAACAAGGAGCATCAGGATGAGGAAACCCAACTCCCTGCCCGGGCTGATCTTCGCCCTCATCGTCCTCGTCGGCCTGGCGCTCGCTTTTGCGACCGCCGCGCCGCCCTATTACAGCGCGAGCGGCTGGATCGTCGTGTTGACGTTGGTCGTCGCCTTCGTCGTCTCGTACGCCATCAAAGTCGCCAATCAGTGGGAACGGGTGGTGGTGCTGCGACTCGGGCGTTTCCGCTCGCTCGAGGGCCCAGGCCTGTTCTTCATCATTCCGATCATCGAGACCATCGCCTATTGGATCGACACCCGCGTCATCACCAGCGCGTTCAAGGCGGAAAAGACCCTCACCAAGGACACAGTGCCGGTCGACGTCGACGCCGTCCTGTTCTGGAAGGTCATCGACCCCAAGAAGGCGGCGCTCGACGTCGCCGACTACGGCGCGGCGATCAACTGGGCCGCGCAAACCGCGCTGCGCGACGTCATCGGCAAGACCATGCTCGCCGACATGCTGGAGGGGCGGGAAAAGATCAGCGCCGAACTGCAGAAGATCATCGACGTCCGCACCGAGCCCTGGGGAATCAACGTCATTTCCGTCGAGGTCAAGGACGTGCTGATCCCGCCCGCCCTGCAGGATGCGATGTCGATGCAGGCGCAGGCGGAGCGCGAACGGCAGGCGCGCGTCATCCTCGGCGATTCCGAGCGCCAGGTGGCGGAGAAATTCGCCGAGGCGGCGAAGACCTACGCCAACGATCCGACCGCGTTTCATTTGCGGGCGATGAACATGCTCTACGAGGGGCTGAAGCGCGACAACGCCACGATCGTCATCGTGCCGAGCACAGCGGTCGAAACGATGCAGCTCGGCGGCCTGGCCGGAATCACGGCGCTGACGCAGACGCTCGGAGCGCAGCGCGCGCCGGCGGCCCCGCCGCCCAGCGCCCCGCCGGCCTGACCGGCGAAAGACGCGCCGCGCGGCGAAGGCCAGCCGCGCGCGCCGCCTTCACCCCTTGGGAAACTCCAGCCCCATCGCGCGATAGCGCTCGGGATCGTCGAGCCATTTCTCGCGCACCTTGACGAACAGGAAGAGATGCACGCGCGTCTCGTTGGCCTCGGCGATCTCCTTGCGCGCCGCGGCGCCGATCGCCTTGATGGTGCGCCCGCCCTCGCCGATGACGATCTTCTTGTGGCTGTCGCGGCTGACGTAGATCGTCTGCTCGATGCGCGCCGATCCGTCGGGCAAGTCCTTCCACGATTCGGTCTCGACCGTCGTCTGGTACGGCAATTCGTCGTGCAGCCGCTCGAACAGCTTTTCCCTGGTGATCTCGGCGGCGAGCGCGCGCATCGGCGCGTCGGCGATCTGGTCTTCCGGATAGAGCCAGGGCCCCGGCGGCATCGTCAGCGCGAGCTTTTGGCGCAGGCGATCGAGTCCGTCGCCGGTGGTGGCGCTGATCATGAAGGTGTCGTCGAATTTCAGCGCCGCGTTGAGCTTGGCGGCGAGCGCCAGCAGTTTGGAGCGCTCGACCAGATCGACCTTGTTGACGACGAGGAATTTCGGCGCCCGGCTCTCGCTCAAGGTCTTCAGGATCGCCTGCGTCGGCTCGCTCAATTCGGCGTTCGCCGCCTCGAGCCCCGCCTTGCCGGCGGCGAGAATCTCCTGGCGCGCGTCGATCAGCAGCGCCAACGCGTCGGCGTCGCCCGCCGCGCCCCAGGCGGAGGCGAGCATGGCGCGATCGAGCCGGCGCTTGGGCGCGAAAAGGCCGGGCGTGTCGACGAAGATGATCTGCGTCGCGCCCTCGACGATGATGCCGCGCACGGCTGTGCGCGTCGTCTGGGCCTTGCGCGAGACGATGGAGACCTTCGAGCCGACGAGCGCGTTGAGCAGCGTCGATTTGCCCGCGTTCGGCGCGCCGATGAGCGCGACGAAGCCGCATCGCGTCTCGCTCATGGCGTGCTCCAGCGCGTCAGAAACGCCTGCGCGGCGGCTTGCTCGGCGGCGCGCTTCGAGCTCGCTTCGCCCGATTCGGGCTCGTAGCCGTCGAGCACCACCTGCATGACGAAGTGCGGTGCGTGCGCGGGGCCGCTGCGCGCGACCTCGACATAGTGCGGCGAGGCGAGCGCGCGCGCCTGCGCCCATTCCTGCACCGCGGTCTTGGCGTCGCGCTCGGGCTCGACGTCGGCGTCCATGCGCGCGCGCCAGGAGCGCGTCACCAGATCGCGCGCGGCCTGGAAGCCCGCGTCGAGAAACACGGCGCCGATGATGGATTCGCAAATGTCCGAAAGGATCGCCGCCTTCTTGCGTCCTCCGGCCCGCGCCTCGCCCTGCCCCATCACGACGTGCGGGCCGACGTCCCACTCCTCGGCGACCGCGGCGCAGGTCTCGCGGCGCACCAGCTTGGCCAGCCGCATCGACAATTCGCCCTCGCTCGCCTGCGGATAGGCCTCGTAGAGCATGTGCGCGACGACGACGCCGAGCACGCGGTCGCCCAGGAATTCCAGCCGCTGATAGGATTGCACCCGCCCCGGACCGACGGCGGCGGGCGCCGAGAGATGCGTCAGCGCGCGCGCCATCAGGTCGCGGTCGCGGAAATGGTGGCCGATCCGCGCTTCGAGCGCCGCCAGCTCCGCTTTGGCCTTCTTGGTCATGTTCGACCGCCTACCACGGCTGGCCGACCGAGGTTGTTCAACAATCGCGCCGAGAACTCCCTCACCCCTTGTGGGCTACGATCATCGCGCATCTGGGCGCCGGCGCGAAAACTCACCCCGCCCCTCACCCTGCCTCTCCCCGCAAGCGGGGAGAGGGGAAGAACGGCGCGGCGCGCTCCTCTCCCCGCTTCTTGCGGGGAGAGGGAGGGTGAGGGGCCCGGGTGATTGGCCGCAAGGTCGGCCAAGCGTTCGCATCCGATAACCCCTCGCGGAGACGGGCGACTTGCCCGCGCCTCAATGCACGGCATGGAACATGCGGTTCCAGCGCACCGTCCATGGCCAGCGCCAGAATTCCCACGCCGGCGCGTCCTCGACCGAGAAGAAGATCACCTCGGCGCGCCCGACCAGGTTGACGAACGGCACGTAGCCGACGCCGCCCCTGTCCTCGGGCACGCGCGAGTCGCTGGAATTGTCGCGATTGTCGCCCATGAAGAAGTATTCGCCCTGGGGGACCTCGTAGACGTCGGTGTTGGCGGTGTAGGGCGTCGGATTGGCGTCGCCGTCGAGCTGGATGATCTCGTGCTTGACGCCGCCCGGCAGCGTCTCGAGGTAATGGGGAACCTCCTCGACCGCGCCGAAACGCCCGGTGACCTTGTAGGGCGGCAGCGGCTCGCGCTCGACCATCTGGCCGTTGATGTACAGCCGGTCCTTGATCATCTGGATCTTGTCGCCCGGCAGGCCGATCAGGCGCTTGATGTAATCGGTCTCGCCGTCGCGCGGCAGCTTGAAGACGATGATGTCGCCGCGCTTGGGCTGAGAGGCGAAAATGCGGTCGGGCATCGCGCCCGGGTCGAGGTCGAGAAATCCCGGCAGCGAATAGTGCGAATAGCCGTAGGCGTATTTCGACACGAAGAGATAATCGCCGACGAGCAGCGTCGGGACGAGCGAGCCGGAGGGGATGTTGAACGGCTGAAACAGCAGCGTTCGCACCACCAGCGCGATGATCAGCGCCTCGACGATGACCTTGACGGTCTCCCACCAGCCCTCTTCCTTGACGGCGGGCGCGTTGGCGGCCCTCTCGAGGGTGTTCGGTTCGCTCATGGAGAAATAAGCCTCTGTCAGCGGCGACGGTTCGGCGCGCCGCGCCATCCTATACAAGTCCCATCCCGGCTCGCCAAGCTCGCCGGGCCGGCGCCCCTCGTCATAGTGGACGGGCCCGGCGCCAAAACCGATTTCGTTTCCGACAAAAAAGAGGCGGCGCGAAGGCCGCCTCCCGAATTTTCGCTGGCGTCGGCCCCGGAACGCGCCCGAGACCGCGGATCGCGCCCCTATTGCGGCACTTTGTCGTCGATCCCCTTGACGTACCAGTTCATCGACAGGATGTCGCCGTCGGCGAGCGCCTTGGCGCCGGGCTTGCAGCGATCCTTGCCGTCCTGATCGAGCACCGGACAGGCGAAGGGGTGCAGGGCGCCGGAACCTATGTCCGCGGTGGTCTTGGTCGCCATCGCCTTCACGTCGTCGGGCATGTTGGCGAAGGGCGCCAGCACGACCATGCCCTTGCCGATGCCGTCCCAGGTGTCTTCCGACTTCCAGGTCCCGTCGATCACCGCCTGGATGCGCTGGGCGTAATACGGGCCCCAATTGTCGGTGTTGGCGGTCAGTTGCGCCTTCGGCGCGAACTTCATCATGTCGGAGGACTGGCCGAAGCCGAGAATCCCCGCCTTTTCCGCCTCTTGCAGCGGCGCCGCGGAGTCGGTGTGCTGGGTGAGGATGTCGGCGCCCTGGGCGATCAGCGCCTTCGCCGCGTCGGCCTCCTTGCCCGGATCGAACCAGGTGTTGACCCAGACGATCTTGATCTTGGCGTTCGGATTGGTCGTCTGCAGGCCGCGCTCGAAGGCGTCGATGCCGGAGACGACTTCCGGGATCGGGAAGGACACGATGTAGCCGATGGTGTTCGTCTTCGTCATCTTGCCGGCGATCTGGCCCATGACGTAGCGCCCCTCATAGAACTTCGCGGCGTAGGTCGAAACGTTCGGGGCGCGCTTGTAGCCGGTGGCGTGCTCGAATTTTACTTTGGGGAACTTCTTGGCGACCTTGATGGTCGGGTCCATGAAGCCGAACGAGGTGGTGAAGACGATGTTGCAGCCGCTGCGCGCGAGCTGCTCGATCGCCCGCTCCGCGTCGCTGTCGGGAACGTTCTCGACGAAGGTCGTGGCGTCGACCTTGTCGCCGAGTTGCTTGGCGGCGAAGAGGCGCCCCTGGTCGTGCTGATAGGAATAGCCGAAATCGCCCACCGGGCCGGTGTAGACCCAGCAGGCCTTGACCTTGCCCGCCGCCTGAGCGCCGCCCGCCAGCGCGATCAGAAGCGCGGTCGCCGCGACGCCTGTCATCGTTGCACGCATGTTCCTGTCTCCCTTTTGCTCCAACACCAAGTCGACCCGATCGAAGCGGTTTCGGCGGTCGCTTCCGAAACCTCGTTTCAGGCGAAATCCCCGCCGGGCGCCGCCCGACGAGGCCGGCCGCGCGCCCTTCAGCGGTCGGGAATGAACGCCACGCCCAGCGATTGCGGCGCCGTCGCGCCGCGCGCGTCGCGCCAGGACAAGACGACGAGCACGACAACCGTCGTCAGGTAGGGCGCGGCGTTGAGCGCCTGCGCCGGAATCGGCACGCCCAGCCCCTGGAAGGCCAGCGCCAGCACCGCGACGCCGCCGAACAGCAGCGCGCCCGCCATCGCCCGCCACGGCCGCCAGGACGCGAACACCACCAGCGCCAGCGCGATCCAGCCGCGCCCCGCCGTCATATCCGGCGACCAGAACGGCGTATAGGCGAGCGAAAGATACCCTCCCGCGACGCCGGCGCAAGCGCCGCCGAACAGGACCGCCGCCAGACGGATCGAACGCACGGGCAAGCCGAGCGAATGGCCGGAGACGTGATCCTCGCCGACCGCGCGCAGCGTCAGCCCGGCGCGCGTGCGCGTCAGCCAATAGGCGACGACCGCGGTGAGCAGAATGGCGGAATATACAAAATAATCCTGTCCGAACAGCAACTTGCCGACGATCGGCAGATCGCTGAGGCCGGGAATGCGCAGTTCGGGGGCGCGCGCGCGTTTGAGGCCGACGAAGCCGGCGCCGATGAGGTTGGCGAGGCCGCGGCCGAAGATCGTCATCGCCAGCCCGGCCGCCACCTGATTGGCGGCGAGCCCGAGGGTGAGGAAGGCGAACACCCCCGCGATCGCCACGCCGCACAGCGCCGCCGCGAGAACGCCCAGAAGCGTCGAATCGGTGAGGTAGGCGAAGGCGAAGCCGGTCGCCGCGCCGACGATCATCATGCCCTCGAGGCCGAGGTTGATGACGCCCGCCCGCTCGGCGACGATTTCGCCGACCGCGGCGATCAGCAACGGCGTCGCGGCGGAGACCACGATCATCAGAATGTCGACGACCGCCTGCGCGTTCATGATCGGGCGCCCCCCGCCCAAGAGAAGAACACGCGATAGCGCGCCAGCACGTCGGCCGCGAGCACGCAGACCAGCAGCACGCCCTGAAAGGCCAGCGTCAGATCGCCGGGCAGATGCATCGCGATCTGCGCGTCCTCGCCGCCGACGAACGTCAGGGCCAGCACCAGCCCGGCGACGAGGACGCCGACCGGCGACAGGCGGCCGAGGAAGGCGACGATGATCGCGGAGAAGCCGTAGCCCGGCGAGATCGAAGGCAGCAACTGGCCGATCTTGCCGGACACTTCGACGACGCCGGCGAGCCCCGCCAACGCGCCCGAAATCATGAAGGCGGAGATCGCGATGCGCTTGTCGTCGAAGCCGCCGAAGCGCGCCGCGCGCGGCGACGAGCCGGCCAAGCGCACGGAATAGCCGAACAGCGTCTTCGAGAACACCACCGCCGCCAGGGCGACGGCCACGGGCGCGAACAGCACGCCCAGATGCAACGAGCCGCCGTCGATGAGCAGCGGCAGGCTCGCCGCGGGATCGAAATTGACCGACACCGGCAGGTTATGGCCCTCCGGGTCCTTCCAGGGGCCGCGCACCAGCCAATCCAGCGCGAGCTGCGCGACATAGACCAGCATCAGGCTGGTCAGGATTTCCGAGACGTTGAGCCGCACCCGCAACAGCGCCGGGATCAGCGCGTAGAGCGCGCCGCCGATCGCCCCCAGGATCATCATCGCCGGCAGGATCCACCAGCCGCCGATCGCGCCCTGAAGGGCGCCGTCGTGGGTGACGAGCCCGAGCCAGCCGCCGAGCGCCCCGCCGGCGACGAACTGCCCCTCGGCGCCGATGTTCCAGAAATTGGCGCGGTAGCAGAAGGCGAGGCCCGTCGCGATCAGCACCAGCGGCGTCGCCTTCACCGCGATCGCCTGCAGCGAGTAGGACTGCGTCAAGGGTTCGATGAAATAGACGTCGAAGGCGGTCAGCGGCGAACGCCCCACCAGCGCGACGACGCCGCCGCCGATGAGGATCGCGACCGCCATCGCGGCGACGGGCGCGGCGATCTCGATGAGGCGCGAGCGCTGCGGGCGCGCGACGAGGTCAATGCGCATGATCGCCCTCGTCCATTCCCGCCATCAAGAGGCCGACCGCCTCGCGCGTCGTTTCGCGCGCTTCGCGCGGCTCGGACAGCCGCCCGGCGTGAATGACCGCGATGCGGTCGCTGATCTCGAAGAGCTCGTCGAGGTCCTGGCTGATGACCAGCACCGCGACGCCCCGCGCGCTCAGATCCAGCAGGGCCTGGCGGATCGCCGCCGAGGCCAGCGCGTCGACGCCCCAGGTCGGCTGGTCGACGACGAAGAGGCCCGGCTCGCTGAGGATTTCGCGCCCGACCACGAATTTTTGCAAGTTTCCGCCCGAAAGCGTGCGCGCCAGCGGATCGGCGCCGGACTTGCGCACGTCGAAGGCGGCGACGACTTCGTTCGCCTTGTCGAGCGCCTTCTTGGCGTCGATGAAGCCGGCGTGGGTCATGCCCTCGGCGCCGTGCCCGGTCAGCACGATATTTTCCGACAGCGTGAAATCGGGCGCCGCGGCGTGGCCGTTGCGCTCTTCGGGCACGAACGCCGCCCCGAGCGCGCGCCGGCCCGTAATGCCGACGTCGCCGACCGGCTCCCCGTCGATGAGGATCGCTTCGCCCCGGCCCGCGATCAGCTCGCCCGAGAGATAGGCGAAGAGTTCGGACTGCCCGTTGCCGGCGACGCCGGCGACGCCGAGCACTTCGCCGCCGCGCACGGCGAGCGAGACGTTCTTGAGCGAAACTCCGTGCAGCGAGGGCGAGGGCGCGCTGAGCGCGGCGACGACGAGGCGCGGCTCGCCTAAGCCGTGCGCGCCGGCCCCGCGAACCTCCCTGATCTGCGCGCCGACCATCAGCGCCGCCAGCGAGCGCGCGGTTTCGGCGCGGGGATCGCACGTCGCCACGACCTTGCCGAGCCGAAGAATCGTCGCGCGATCGCACAGCCGCTTCACTTCCTCCAGGTGGTGCGAGATATAGAGCACCGCCCTGCCCTCGCCCCTGAGCGTCTCCAGCGTCTCGAACAGCCTTTCGGCCTCTTGCGGCGTCAACACCGAAGTCGGCTCGTCGAGTATGAGAACCTTGGGGTCCTGTAAGAGGCAGCGCGCGATCTCGATGCGCTGGCGCTCGCCCGCCGAAAGCGAATAGACCGGCCGGTCGGGCTCCAGCGCGAAGCCGTAGGCGCGCGAAATCTCGGCGATGCGGGCGGGAACCGCCTCCAGCCGCTCCGACTTCGGCAGCGCCAGCGCGATGTTCTCGGCGACGGTCAAGTTTTCGAACAGCGAAAAGTGCTGGAACACCATGCCGACGCCGAGCGCGCGCGCCGCGTTGGGATTGGCCAGCGTGATCGGCGCGCCCTCCCAGAGGATCTCGCCCTCGCTCGGGCTGAGCAGCCCATAGAGCATCTTGACCAGCGTCGACTTGCCCGCCCCGTTCTCGCCGAGCAGGGCGTGAATCTCGCCGCGCGCGAGAGCCACGTCGACGCGATCGACGGCGACGAAGGAGCCGAACCGCTTGGTGACGCCGCGCGCGGCGAGCAGCGGCGCCGCTTGCGCAACGATGCTCGGCGAACTGATTGCGGACCCCGTGCTCAAGCCGTTCCTCCCCGCTGCGCAGGCCCATCCTAGCGGCGCCCGCGGTTTTCGCCAGGCGGCGCGCCCGATTCGATCGCGGCGCGCTAAAGGATTTATCCGGTAGTTCGCAAGATGCGCCGACGCGCGCCTAGGGAACGAGCACCGTCGAGGCCGTCGTCTGGCGCGCCTCGAGGGCGGCGTGGACGCGCGCGGCGTCGGCGAGCGGCGCGCGGGCCGTCACGCCGATCTTGACGTCGCCCGAGGCGACGACGGCGAACAGATCGCGCGCCATCTTGTCGAGCCGCTCGCGTTCGGCGAGGAAGGTGAACAAGGTCGGCCGCGTGACGAACAGCGAGCCCTTCTGCGACAAGAGCGCGATATTGAACGCCTCGATGCCGCCCGAGGCCGAGCCGTAGCTGGCGAACATGCCGAACGGCCTGAGGCAATCGAGCGAGGCGGGGAAGGTCGCCTTGCCGACGCCGTCGTAGACGACATGGCACTTGGCGCCCTTGGTGAGCTCGCCGACCCGCACCGCGAAGTCCTCCTCGCGGTAGAGAATCACGTGCTTGGCGCCGGCCTTCTTGGCGAGCTTGGCCTTTTCGGCCGAGCCGACCGTGCCGATCACCGTCGCGCCGAGCGCCTTGCCCCATTGGCACAGGATTTGCCCGACGCCGCCGGCGGCCGCGTGCACCAGAATCGTGTCGCCGGCCTTCACCTTGTACGTCTGGCGCAGCAGATATTGCGCGGTGAGGCCCTTGAGCATCATCGCCGCCGCGGTCTCGTACGAAATCGCCTTGGGCAGTTTGACGAGATGCTTGACGATGACGTTGCGCTCCTCGGCGTAGGAGCCGAGCGTCGAGGCGTAGGCGACGCGGTCGCCCGGCTTGAAATCCTTGACGCCCTTGCCGACGGCGACGATTTCGCCCGCGCCCTCGTTGCCGGGGGTGAAGGGCCGCGGCGGCGGCGGATAGAAGCCCGAACGATAGTAGACGTCGAGATAATTGACGCCGATGGCGCGATGGCGCACGCGCGCTTCCCCCGGCCCGGGCGGCGGGAGCTCGATATCCTCCAGACGCATGACGTCGGGCGCCCCGGTTTGGTGAATGCGAATCGCGCGCATGGCTCGTCTCCCGCCAAAATCGCGCCATGATTGTCCCGGCGAAGCGCCCGCGCAAGCGGCGTTCCTCGAAAAAGCGTTGCAAAACCGCGTTTTCCACGTTTTGGCGGGCGTATCGCGTCAAGCGGCGCGCGCGGGCGGCGGCAAAGAAACCGGCGACAATCGACGAGCGCGGCCTTGCCAGCCCGGCGCGGCTTCCTTATAGCAGGCGCCGTTCCGGCCGAGCCGAAACGCAAGGCCAGCGCCCATCGTCTAGCGGTCCAGGACGTCGCCCTTTCACGGCGAAAACAGGGGTTCGATTCCCCTTGGGCGCGCCAAGTTATCAGATATAAATCAATAGCTTGGCGATTTTACCTGATAACGTGCGTGGTAGGTGTCCACTAGATGTCCACAATTCCGGAGCGCACGTGCTAGACGGCTACCCTGCCTAATCCCCTTTGCCTTCGCGCCGCGGGATTACGGATTACGGGATTCGATTACGGTGACCGATTACGGTGACACATGCATATTTATACTTTTACGAATTCGCGAACACCCGGTCGAGCGCTCTGCGCAAGTGAGCGATGGTAGTCTCGGGATACTTGGAAATAGGAAATTATGCATGTGTCACCGTACACGGCCTACGAGAACCGCGAATGCGCCAACAAGGCGAAGGCGCTGTTTCGCGCGGCGGAGGAGGCAGTGCGGTTCGCGACGCGGGCGAAGCGCGGGCAGTAGGCATGGCCGCCGAGCCGAGGCGTCACGCGTTTGGCGACAGCGCGGAAACTCACCCCGCCCCTCACCCTGCCTCTCCCCGTAAACGGGGAGAGGGGAAGAACGGCGCCGCGCGCCCCTCTCCCCGCTTGCGGGGAGAGGCAGGGTGGGGCTTGGGGGATTGGCCGCAGACTTCGCCGAGATGCGCGTATGCGTGAGGACGCCGCCCGAGAAGCGGTCGCCCGGGATTGCTTCGCTCATGAGGAATGCAAGGCGCTGTCGGCTGCGAGGCGTCGCGCGTATAGTGCCTCAATGACCGCCATCGATCCAAAGACCGAACGCGCGATCCGCGACTTCCTCAAGCGGATCGCAGGCCGCTATCCGCTCGCCGGCGCGCGGCTCTACGGAAGCCGTGCGCGCGGCGATGGCGACAAGTACAGCGACGCCGATTTGGCGGTTTTCCTCAAGGGGCCGCGCGGAGACGCGATGGGCGCCGGCATCGACATGGCGGGCGTGGCTTTCGACGTGCTTCTGGAGACCGACATTCTCGTCTCGCCTCTGCCCATTTGGGAAGACGAGTGGGCGCACCCGGAGACCACTTCCAACCCGCGTCTGCTGGAGAACATCCGGCGCGAAGGCGTTGCGTTGTGAAGCCCGCGGATTTCATGAGCAAGGCCGAGAGTTCGTTAGGCGCCGCTCGCCTGCTTCTCGACAACGGCTACACGGACGAAGCGTGCAGCCGCGCGTATGACGCCATGTTCGACGCGGCGCGAGCGGCCTTGCTCATCGCGAACGCCCCGGTCGAGGCGGAAGTTGCCCCCACACACAGAGGGATTTGATGTCCAAGCAACAAATTCGTAATTGCGGTTGTTACCGCAATACCACCAAATACGGGTTTCTCGCAGAGACACTATATCCGACCCAGGCGATCCTCAAACCAATCAAAGGCCTTTCGGTGGCTCGCTATGTCAGCCAGGTCAAGCTCCTTCGCATGAGCGTCTGGGCGTTCATTTACTGTCGCTGTATGTCTTTCCAGCTCGCTCCGGTCCCCAAAGAGTTTTTCGAATAGCGGCCCTTCCTTTCTTACAATGGAAATGATTTCTAGCCAGAATAATTTTCCCATTATTTCGTCCAGATCGAGCCGTTGTAAATCGCTCCGGCGCTTTGCATCGATGCATTTCAATACTCGCTCTTTGGCGGTGCCGGAGTTTTGTTGCGATAGAGACGAAAACCGAACAAAATTCGCAACAATATTGCGCAACTTCCGTTCAATTACATTGCGTCGTCTCGATATTATCGCCAGTTCATCAGCCCACTCACCGTAATTCGAAGCGTTGGTTCTGTCCGAGAGTTCTCCTTGCACGGGACTATCGTTGCCGCCGTCAGATACAAAACACTGAAGACCCGCTGCCATCATTTGCCCACATACTACGAGATTCTTCCCTCGTCGCACGATACCATATTTCTCAAGTGCGCGGACCGTTCTCGCATCCAGACCGCTAATATCACCTTTAACACATTTCAAAGCGGGGACCCGCAGTTCAGGATAGACTCGAAATAAATGCGACAGGGCCACTTCAGACATTGCTGCACCATCAGTCGCCACGAATTCCTTCAGATAGTCGCCTATTAAAGCCTGCTGCGGCTCGAACGGCCGCAAACCGATGTCAATTCTACTGTGTATGAAGCTACAGGACTTTCTGATCCAAAACGGCATATCGGCGCATGTATCGGCAATTTCCTCCGCCACTCGGTCGGTGAAACCTAAGCCTACAGCCTTACCGAGTTTGCGTATCATAGCACTTGCTGCACCGCGCGGCAGCGGACTTAGGTATTCTTCGGGAACAAACATAAGTGCAGCGTTTTCAACACCGTCGATCGACTCTTGCGCGAACCACTTGCTTGAGCCCCCTGAAATCAGCATCGACAAATTACGGTTTGACGCCGTCGACGACTGATAAATAGCCCGAAGGTTACGCCAAAACTTATTAAATTCCGATCGCCAATGACCGGCTGTTGGGCTTGTTGGGGTACGATAATCTATCTCGTCGAACACAAGTACTACCTGCTTGCCATGATTAGCCACAGCAGTTCGGAGGCGCTCCGATGCCATCGAAATATCGACATCTTCCTGATTGATTACCATAGCAATCTCGGATCCTTGCGACCTGTCTTCCAACGATTGCGCCAAAGAATTGAGTAGTTTCGCAGCGTTCAGTTCGAATACAACGTCTCGTTGTGCGTCAATCAGAATAATTGTACAATCATAGTATTTCCGAATTTCGTTAACTATCCGATACAATATCGATGTCTTTCCAATTTTTCTAATACCAAAACATGACCGTATCTGACCGCTTTGCAGTTTTTTTTGCAAGCTCAATGGCCTCTTCGCGGCGGCCGTAGAATTGAATGTCGTCCGCAACTGGTCCAGTAATATCAAAAATGTCATATGAATATAGCTCATGCGCAAGAGCGCGCAGAAGATCGTTTCCCTGAGGGAGGGTTCCACTATAATATATAGGTAGAATCGCCAACCCCTGCTCACGTCCCCATTTTTTCAATTTTGCATTCCCCCGCGGGTCGCAATGTACGATTATTGCGATCGAAGAGTCTAACCGGCCCTCCGCCTCTCCAATAACATCGCGGGCGGTCTGAATAGTTCGTACTTGTTGATCATGGAAGGTCGTGATTAGTACAAGCACCTCCTTATCGACGGAAAGTGCTGCGCGCACCAACTTGGAAGGTACGGCAAAACAAATACCATAATAACCTTTTTCACGTGTGACAGATGACGCAGACGTTATCTTCAAGGTGTCTCCAAAAGACGCCCGAAGTTGGTCCTTTATTGCGTCGGTCTGTTCGATGGGGGTGTCTGTACTCTTCATACGTCACTCTTTCCCGTGAGATATCAATGTTTACCGAGGAACGAAGATAGATTGCATCTTGGCCCGGCTGCTTGCAAGCGTGAACTGGCAGCGAGGAACACTGCCTTGATTCATTTGCGGAGCACTTACGGCGACAGGCGCGAATTTCCTCTTCTTGCATCCCGGCTCGGGTGGCCCGCTCAAGCGAGCCCACGCGGCGGAAATTCGCCACGCAAGCTCATGAAACAAAACGATCACGAACGAAAATGGCGCCGGCGCCGGCAGTCGGGTCTCCCGTCGCGCACTCCTCACCTGATCGGCGGCGCATACTGCAGCCCGCCTTTGTTCCACAGCGCGTTGAGGCCGCGCTTGATCTTGATCGGCGAGCCCATGCCGACGTTGCGCTCGAACGACTCGCCGTAATTGCCCACCGCCTTGACGATGCGGTAGGCCCAGTCGTTGGTCAGCCCCAGGCTGTGGCCGAAGTCGCCTTCGACGCCGAGCAGGCGGCGGATTTCCGGGTTGTCGGATTTCAGCATCTGATCGACGTTGGCCTGGGTGACGCCGAGCTCCTCGGCGGTGACCAGCGCGAAATGCGTCCATTGGACGATCTCGAACCAGGTGATGTCGTCCTTGCGCACCGACGGGCCGAGCGGCTCCTTGGAGATGATTTCAGGCAGCACGACGTGATCGTCCGGCGCGGACATTTTCAGCCGCTCGGCGTAGAGGCCGGAGGAGTCGGTGGTGTAGGAGTCGCAGCGGCCGCTGTCATAGGCCTTGACCGCCTCTTCGTCGGTGGCGAAGACGACCGCCTCGAACTTCAAATTATGGCTGCGGAAGAAGTCGGCGAGGTTGAGCTCGGTGGTCGTGCCCTGCTGCACGCAGATCGAGGCGCCGTCGAGCTTCAGCGCGGAATCGACGCCGAGGCTCTTGCGCACCATGAAGCCCTGCCCGTCGTAATAGTTGACGCCGGTGAAGAACATGCCGCCCGTCTCGCGCGACATTGTCCAGGTGGTGTTGCGCACGAGAACGTCGACGTTTCCCGAGGCCAGGATCGTCGGGCGGTCCTTGGCGTTGACCGCCAAGTATTTGACCTTGCTCGGATCGTTGAAGATCGCCGCCGCGATCGCGCGGCATTCGTCGATGTCGAGCCCCTTGTAGACGCCCTGATCGTCGGGCAGGCCGAAACCCGCCAATCCCGGATTGACGCCGCACACCAGCGCGCCGCGCGCCTTGACCTGGTCGAGCGTCCCCGCCTCGACGGCGGAAACGCCGGCGCAAAGCAGGGCGGCGGCGAAAAACGTCACGAGCGATCGCATGCGAAGACCCCCATTTTTCGAAGCCGAACCGGCCCTGCCGCCCTTTTTCACGCGCGCGGCGGCGCCCGGCGAGGACGCCAGTGTCGCGGCGAACCCGGCCTCGAGTCAATCGCCCCGCTTCGCGCCCTGCTTCGCGCGCGCGCCGAATGCTGCTAGGAGAGGCCGCACGCGTTCACCTCTAAGCCGACGGACCGCCCTCATGCACGCTCGATGGCCTTCCTCCGCTCTTTTCCTGTTCGCGACCGCGTCGGCGGGCCTCGCCGCGCCCGCCACGTCGGACGGCGCCAAGGCGATCGAACAGGGCTACGTCGAATATTTCGGCAAGGCGGTCGTCGACAAGGGCATCGTTTCGGTCACGCCGGACGGCGAGGACTACCTCGTCAGCTGGGACCTGCAGAAGGCGTTCGATCTCATCGGGCCGCCCGAGGGCGCGCTGCGCATCGCGCGATTCTCATATACGCTCACGCCCGAGGACGACGGAGACTGGACCGCCAAGGCCGACGGCTTTCCGAGCTTGGCCTTCGACGTGCCGACGGACAAAGGCAAGGTGACCGGCACGCTCGATCTCGGCGGCTTTCGCCTGGAGACGGCTTATCACGCCGCGCAGGCGGATTTCCTGCGCTCGCTCCTCTCGGCCGACACGCTCGCCGCCAAGTTTCACGTCCCCGACGGCGCTCGCGGCGACGATCTCGATCTCGCCGAATCCGGCATATCGGTCGAGACCCGCGCCAAGACGTCCGACAGCGGCGCCGGCGTCGACGTCGCCCTCGCCCAATCGGTCAAGAACCTGACCGAAACCGTCGTCGCGCCGCCGCCGGACGATCAGGGCCCGCCCGTCGAGGTGACGTATACGGTCGGCGGCTTCGGCGGCGGCGCGGCGATCTCGGGACTGCGCGCGCGCGAGATCGGCGATTTCTGGAAATTCGTCGTCGCCCACGTCGCAGACGCCGACCCGCCCGCGGAGTTGAAGCAGAGCATCCACGCCATGCTGCCGCTATGGAACTCGCTTCAGGCGAACGCCGAAATTCATGACCTGACGCTGCAGATGCCGATGATCGAAGCGACGTTGAAGACGCTCGACGAGACGATCGCCCTCAGCGGCTTCACCGCCGACGGCGCCGCGGAAATCGGGGTCAAGATCGACCAACTGGCATTCAAATCGCCGCTCCTGCCGCCCTGGGCCGGATCGCTCTCGCCGGCTTCGTTCGCCTTAGACCTGCGCGTCGCCGACAAGGGCCTCGACGAGGTCGCGCGGCTCGCGCTGGACGATCCGAGTTTCGGCGGCAAGCGCGATCTGTCGCCCGAGACGCAGGACAAGATCAGCGCCGTCCTCCTCGCCGGGCGTCCGAAGCTCACCCTCGCGCCCGGGCGGCTGACGACGCCGACGCTCGATCTCGCCTTCGAAGGCGAAGCCTCGATGGACACGGGCGCGCCGAGCGGCCATTTCGTTTTCAGCGCCGACGGCCTCGACAAGACGATCGCGCTCCTCGAAGACGTCGCCAAGAGCGAGCCGGATTTGCAGTCGGCCGTGCTCGGCGTCACGTTCATCAAGGGCCTGGCGACGACCGGCGCCGACGGACGGCTGACGTGGAACGTCGACGTGAGCGATGCCGGCGACGTCACGGTCAACGGCACGCTGTTGCCGACCGCCAAGTGATCGGCGACGCTTGAAGAGAATTGCGGCGCGCGAGGCCGGTTGACGCCGGCCCCTCGCGTTTTTTCATTTTGCCCGTCCCCAGTCGCGGAAATCACGATCGATGAAAAAGCTGACCGACGAAGCCAAGGCCAGATTGCGCCCCCGCTCGCGCCTCGTGCATCTCGGCCGCGACGCGGAGGCCTCGCAGGGCTTCGTCAGCGTGCCGCCGTTCCGCGGCTCGACCGTGCTTTTTCCCGACGTCGCGACGCTGAAGAGCCGCAAGCAGCGCTATGTCTACGGCACGCACGGCACGCCGACCACCGAGGCCCTGAGCGAGGCCTGGACCGCGATTTCAGGCGCGGCGGGAACGACGCTGGTCCCCTCCGGGCTCGCCGCGATCGTCGTCTCGCTGATGACGGCGCTGAACGCCGGCGATCATCTGCTGATGTGCGATTCGGCCTACCAGCCGGCCCGCATCTTCTGCGAAGCGACGCTGAAGCGCATGGGCGTCGAGACCACCTGTTACGATCCGCTCCTCGGCGCCGGGATCGGAGCGCTGATGCGCGCCAACACCAAGGCGGTGTTCGTCGAATCGCCGGGCTCGCAGTCGCTGGAAGTGCAGGACATCCCGGCGATCGCCGCCGAAGCCCACGCGCGCGGCGCCTGCGTCGTCGCCGACAACACCTGGGCGACGCCGTTGTTCTTTTCGCCGCACGCGCACGGCGTCGACATGGCGGTGGAGGCGGGCACCAAGTATCTCTCCGGCCATTCCGATCTGTTGCTCGGCCTCGTCTCGGCCAACGCGCAATGGTTTCCTCGCCTCGCCAAGACCGTCGATCAGATGGCGATTCCGCCCGGCCCCGAGGACGTGTTTCTCGCGCTGCGCGGCCTGCGCACGATGGAGCTCAGGCTTCGCGAAGCCGAGCGCCAGGCGCTCGCGCTGGCGCGCTGGCTCGAAGGCCGCCCCGAGGTCGAGCGCGTCATCCACCCCGCCCTGCCCGACGATCCCGGCCACGCCATCTGGAAGCGCGACTTTACCGGCTCCTCCGGGCTATTCAGCGTCGTGCTGCGGCCGGCGTCGGAGGCCGCGGTGGCGGCGATGCTCGACGGGCTCGAATTGTTCGGCATGGGCTACTCCTGGGGCGGCTTCGAGAGCCTCGTCATCCCCTTCGACTGCACGGCCTACCGCACGGCGACGCGCTGGGCGCCGGGCGGACCGACGTTGCGCTTCTCGGTCGGGCTCGAAGACATCGAGGACTTGAAGGAGGACCTCGATCGCGGCTTCGCCCGCCTCGCCGCCGCCGCCTGAACCGGAGCGCCGAACCATGCGCACGTTCCTCATCGACACCGACACGGCGTCCGACGACGCGGTGGCGATCCTGATGGCGCTCGCGGCGCCCGACGTTCGCGTCCTCGCGCTGACGACGGTCGCCGGCAACGTCGGGCTCGAACAGGCGACGCGCAACGCGCTGACCGCCGCCGAGATCGCCGGTTCGGACGTTCCCGTGTTCAAGGGCGCGGGCGCGCCGCTGACGCGCGCGCTCGAAGACGCGCACTGGTTCCACGGCCGCGACGGTTTTGGCGACCAAAACTATCCGCAGCCGCGCCGCGCCGCGGAGCGCCAGCACGCGGTCGACGCCATCATTCGGCTCGCCCATGCCGAACCGGGCCTGACGCTGGTGACGCTGGGTCCGCTGACCAACGTCGCGCTGGCGCTGGCGCGCGATCCCGACATCGCAAGAAAAATCGGCCGCTGCGTGGTCATGGGCGGCGCGCCGTGCTGCGAGGGCAACGTCACGCCGGCGGCCGAATACAACATCTGGGTCGACCCCGAGGCGGCGCGCGTGACGTTCCGCTCGGGCCTGCCGATCGAGATGGTCGGCTGGCACGTCTCGCGCGGCGCCTCCGTGCTCGACGAAGCGGAGATCGCCGACATCCTGGCGCTGGGGACCGCCAAGGCGCGTTTCGCCATCGAGTGCAACAGCCGCGCCAAGCAGGCCTATTTCGTCCAGACCGGAGAGACCGGCCTGTCGCTCGCCGACCCAACCGCGATGGCGGTGGCGCTCGACCGCGCGGTCGGCCTGAGCTGGAGCCGCCATTACGTCGAGATCGAGTGCGCGAGCGAACTGACGCGCGGCATGACGATCGTCGATCGGCTCGACGTCGCCGCCGACGACAACAATCGCGAGGCGTGGCGCGGGGCGCTGAAGGCCGGCGCCAAGGCGGACGTCTTATGGACTTTCGACAGCGCCGCGTTCAAGGCTATGCTGAGGCGGGCGCTGGCGGGGTGAACGACGGCTGCGAGGAGACCGCGATGCCGCCTGACGGAAATCGACTGGGCGGCGAGACGTCGCCCTATCTCATCCAGCACGCCGGCAATCCCGTGCATTGGCGGCCCTGGGGCGCCGAGGCGCTCGCGGAGGCGAAGCGGCGCGACTGTCCGATCCTGCTCTCCGTCGGCTACGCCGCGTGCCACTGGTGCCACGTCATGGCGCACGAATCCTTCGAGGACGACGACACCGCGGCGCTGATGAATCGCCTGTTCGTCAACGTGAAGGTCGATCGCGAAGAGCGGCCCGACGTCGATTCCATCTACATGAGCGCGCTGCACGCGATGGGCGCGCAGGGCGGCTGGCCGCTGACGATGTTCCTGACGCCGGGCGGCGCGCCGATCTATGGCGGAACCTATTGGCCGCCGGCGCCGCGCTGGGGCCGGCCGTCGTTTCGCCAGGTGCTGCAGGCGGTCGACGCGGCCTGGCGCGATCGGCGCGAAGCGACGCTGGCGCAAGGCGCCGACCTCGTCGCCCACTTGACCGCGATCGCCGCGCCGCGGCCGGGGCCTGACCTCGCGCCCAACGACCTGACGCGCGTCTGCGAAGCGCTGCTGCGCCTCGTCGATCCCGTCCACGGCGGCATAGGCGACGCGCCGAAATTTCCCAACGCGCCGATCTTTCGTTTCTTCTGGAACGAGTTTTTTCGCCGCGGCGACGCGCGCTGCCGCGCCGCGGCGCGCGGCCTGCTCGACGCACTCTGCGCGGGCGGCGTCTACGACCATCTCGGCGGCGGTTTCGCCCGCTATTCGACCGACGCCGAGTGGCATGTGCCGCATTTCGAGAAGATGCTCTACGACAACGCCGAGATTCTCGAATTGCTCGCCCTCGCCTACGCCGAGGCGCCGACGCCGCTCTATGCCGCGCGGGCGCGCGAGACCTTCGGCTGGCTGATGCGCGAGATGCGCGCCGACGTCGCCTTCGCTTCGTCGCAGGACGCCGATTCGCAGGGCGAGGAGGGGCGCTTCTATGTCTGGAGCGCCGACGAGATCGATGCGGTCCTCGGCGAGGACGCGGCGCCGTTCAAGGCCGCCTACGACGTGCATCCGAGCGGCAACTGGGAGGGCCGCAACGTGCTGCGGCGCGTGACGCGGCAAGGCGACGCGGCGGCCGAGGCGCGGCTCGCTTCCGCCCGCGCGCGTTTGGTCGCGACGCGCGAAACGCGCGTCAAGCCGGCGCGCGACGACAAGATTCTCGCCGACTGGAACGGGCTGGCGATCGCGGCGCTGGCGCGCGGCGCCGCCGTCTTCGAGGCGCCCGAGTTTCTCGACGCGGCGCGCACGGCGTTCGCTTTCGTCGCTGGGACGTTGCGCGACAGCGAAGGCCGGCTCGTTCACGCCTGGCGCGCCGGGCGCTGCGGCGCGGCCGGCATGCTCGACGATTACGCGGCGATGGCGCGCGCCGCGCTGAGCCTGTTCGAGGCGACGGGCGAACCGGAGTATCTCGCCGCGGCGACGCAATGGGCCGGAGCGGCGCAGAATCTGTTCGGCGTCGAGGACGGCGGCTTCTACCTCACCGCGCGCGACGCCAGCGACGGCCTGATCGTGCGCCCGCGCCCGCCCCACGACGGCGTGACGCCTTCCGGCGCCTCGCTGATGGCGGAGGTCTTCGCCAAGCTCGCCCATCTCACCGACGAGCCGCGCTGGCGCGAAGCGGCCGAGCGCCTGATCCGCGCCGCTTCGGGCGCGCTCGAGGGGCTGGCGCAGAACCCGCTGCTGCTCGCCGCGGCCGACCTCTTGGAGCGCGGCGGCTGCGTGGTCATCGAAGGCAAGCTGGACGACCCGCTGGCGCAAGCGCTCGCGCAGGCCGCCCTCGCCGCCCCCGACCCGGCGATTTGCGTGCTGCGGCTCGACCGCGCGCTCTGGCCGGATGGCGCGCCGGGCGGAAGGCCGGCGCCGCCGGCGACGCCGGCGGCGATGGTCTGCCGAGGCCAGACGTGCGGGCTGCCGGCGAGGGATGTGGAGGGGTTGCGGGCGGAATTGGCGCGGCGCGCGCCCCTTCTCCCGCTTGCGGGAGAAGATGTCGGCGAAGCCGACAGATGAGTGGAGATCGAGCGTAAGCGAGATGGCCCGGTGGGGCGCGCCGGCGCTTTCCGAATGATGCCCGCTCGATGGCCTCGTCGTTCAAATTTCTGTGCCCGCGAGCGACGTTGCGAAACCGTCGCGCTCCCGCGCGACCTCCCCTCATCCGGCCCGACATCTTCGGGCCAGCTTCTCCCGCGCGCGGGAGAAGGGGTTCACGCCCCCCGACCCCATGGCGCGCTCGCGAACGTCACATCCTCGTGACCTCGACGGCGCGCGCATTGTTCGCGTCGGCGCCGGCGCCTATCTCTGACGTCCTGGCGCGGTTCTTGAATGAGGAAACTCATGGCGAAACAAGCGCGCATCGGCGGCATCGACTTCCTCAGGGGCGTCGTCCTCATCGCGATCATGATCGACCATGTCCCCGGCAATCCGCTGGAACGGCTGACGCCGCGCAATTTCGCCTTTTCCGACAGTGCGGAAGCCTTCGTCTTTCTCTCCGGCATGTCGGTCGGGCTAGTGTACTATCGCAAGGCGCTGGCTTCGGGGCTGCTCGCGGTGACGCGCAGTTGCCTGGCGCGCGCCGGCCGCATTTACGGCTTTCACGTCGCCCTGACGGTCGCGGCCGTGGCGATTTTCGGCCTCGTTTACTGGCTCAGCGGATTGGACGCGCTGATCGAGGCGCACGGCCGCACGGTCGTCTTTCACCAGCCGCTGCAGGGCGCGCTCGGCGTCGCGCTGCTCAGCCATCAGCTCGGCTACTTCAACATCCTGCCGCTCTACGTCGTCCTGATGATGCTTTCGCCGTTGATCCTGGCAATGGCGAGAATCAACCAGGCGCTTGCCTTGTCGGCGGCCGCCGGCGCCTATTTGGCGGTCAGATTGCTCGATTTTCATATGCCGAATTGGCCGGAGCCGGGCGGCTGGTTCTTCAATCCGTTCGCTTGGCAGCTGATTTTCACGCTCGGCGTCGTCGCCGCGATCCGCTGGCGCGACGAGCCCCTGCGCGGCTCGCCCGCGATGCGGGCGACGTGTCTGGCGTTGGCGGTCGCCGGCGCGATCGTCGTCACCGACGGGTTCGGCGCCTCCCCCGGCCTGCACGACGTGGTTTTCGCCTGGCTCGACGTCGGCAAGCAGAACCTGGGCGCGGCTCGCCTCGTCAACTTTTTCGCGCTCGCCTACCTCGTCGCGACGTCGCCCTTCCTGACCAAGCTGGCGCGAACGCCGATCGGCGAGGAGCTGCAACGCATCGGCCGTCATAGCCTCGAGGTGTTCGCCCTCGGCTCGTTGCTGTGCGCGCTGGGTCAGGCTTGCTTCGCGGCATTGGGCGGAATTATGCCCGACCATGTAGCGCAATACGTCGAATTGGGTTACATCCTCGCCTGTATCTGCGGATTGTTTGCACTGGCGAGATATCTGGAATGCCGAACGTTGCGGCTTGGCGATGGGCCGGGAGCCTTCGCCGCAGGCGGGGTGGATGCGCGAAGGTTCTTTGGGCGGTCGCTGCAATCGGCGTCGGCGCGCTAGACGCGCGCGCCGCCGCGCCTGGGTCCGCCTGTCCCGCCCCAGCGCCGTCCGTCTTCCGCGAGAACGGCGCCGAAGAACTCGAACTCCTGGCGAGCCGCGCCGGGTCGTCGCAGCCTCTGCGAATCCTGGCGATCGGCTCTTCCTCGACGCTGGGGACCGGAGCTTCCGCGCCGACCAACGCCTATCCCGCGCAACTGGCCAAGGACCTGTCCTCGCAATGGGGCATCGCGACGCAGGTCCGCAACGCCGGCGTCGCCGGCGAGGTGAGTTCCGCTACGCTCGCGCGCCTGCGCGCCGAACTGGCGAGCGACCCGCCCGAACTCGTCATCTGGCAGGTCGGCACCAATGATGCTGTCGCGGGCGTCGACGCCGACGCGTTTCGCGCCGATTTGGAGGCCGGCGTCGAAGCCGCGCGAGCCCAGCGCGTCCCGATCATTCTCGTCGACCCGCAATTCTATTTCGGCATCAAGAACCTCATGCGGTTCGAGCAGTTCGTCGCCATCGTCGGCGACGTCGGCGCGGGGATGCGCGTCCCCGTCTTCTCGCGCTTTGCGATGATGAAGGCCTGGGGGGCGAAATCGGTGGCGACGTTGCGGGCGACCCTGGCGCCCGACGGCTTTCACATGGACGACCAAGGCTACGCCTGTTTCGCTAGCGCTCTTGCGGACGATATCGCGCACGAGGATTTGCGCGCCGGCAAGTCGTCGGCGGCGAAAATGTGACGCCGTCGCGCCGACGTCGGGTCGGCCGCAATTCGGCCCGCTCACCCCGCCGAAAGCGCCGCCTCGGCGACGAGAAACTCGCGTAGCGCCTTGATGCGCGGCGTTGCGGCGTCGGCGGGCCGGCAAAGGAAGTAATAGCCGAAGGGCGTCGGGACGCTGGTGGCGAACGGCGCGACGAGGCGGCCCGAGGCGAGGTCGTCGGCGGCGATGGCGAGCGAGGCCAGCGCGACCCCCTGCCCTTGCGCGGCGGCGCCGATCGCCATCGACATCTGATTGAAGAAGACGCCGCCCGAGGCGTCGACTTCGCCGGCGCCGGCGGCCCTCAGCCAGTCCGCCCAGGTCGGCCACGAGGGAAAGCTCGGATTCCATTCGAGATGCAGCAGCGTATGATGTTTCAAATCCTGCGGCGCGCGTAGCGCGCGCGGCCCTTCAGCGAGCGCGGGCGCACAGACCGGAAAGACGTCCTCCTTGAACAGCAGCGTCTTGGCGAGGCCGGGGAAATCCCCCGCCCCCCAGCGGATCATCGCGTCGACCGCGCCGCGGTCGAGAGAATCCTCCACCGGGTTGGCGTCGACCAGCACGTCGATCTCGGGATGCGCCCACTTGAACTTGCCGATGCGCCCGACCAGCCACGTCGCGGCGAACGAGGCGCTGGAATTGATGACGAGAAAGCGTCGCCCGCGCGCTTCGCGCATCGCCCGTGCGCCGCGCGCCAGCATGGCGAAACCGTCGGCGAGCGCGTCCGCGCCCGCCGCGCCCGATTCGGTCAGCTTGAGGCCGCGTCCGGCGCGCTCGACCAGTGGCGCGCCGATCTCCCCCTCGAGCAGGCGGACCTGCTGCGCCACCGCCGCCTTGGTGACGAACAGCTCCTCGGCGGCGCGCGCGAAGGACAGCCGCCGCGCCACCGCCTCGAAGGCGCGCAAGGCGTTAAGAGAGGGTAAGCGACTTGGCCCATTGACAGTCAATATTTTCTATCCCTTTGGGAAAAAACTATGGCTTGCGGCGCCGCACAATGAGCGTACAAATTTGCCGCATGGGAAGCGCTTACGCCCTGTTCCACAACGAAAAGTCACGACGATGTCACATTTCCACGCCCGTTCCAACCATTCTTGCCATTCCTTTGACGGCGCAAGCATCCGTCGGATCGGCTCCGTTTGTCAATATTTGCTTAACATTGTGGCGGAGGCGGCGACCCGGGCCTCGGAGCGCAGCCGTTACGCCGCCTTGCCCCGCCGCTATCTCGACGACGTCGGCATGACCATCGCCGAACGCGACGCGGCGCTGCGCTGAGGCGCCCGCTGCGCTCCAAGTCCTTCGCCGGTCCGCCGCTGCCCGATTTCGCGCCGGCCGCCCGCGGCGCTCCCAACCCTGGCCTACCCTCGCCGTCCGCCCAATTTCAATAGCGCGAAATAGGCGGGCCAGGGCAGCAGATTGATCGCGCGCACGATCCAGGCGAGCCGACGGGGAAAGCGGATCTCAAACCCGCTGCGCTCGAAGCCGTCGCAGATCCGCCGGCACACGTCCTCGCATTCCATCAGAAACGGCATCGCAAAGGCATTGCCCGCGGTGAGCGGCGTCTTGACGAAGCCGGGATTGACGATCTGCACGGTCACATTGTGCGGATCGGCGCGAAACTTCTCGCCGACGGCCAGGGAAATGATCGCCGCCTTGCTCGGCCCATAGGCGCCCGAATTGGGCAGTCCGCCATAGCCGGCGAGCGAGCCGGTGATCGCGATCTGGCCGCATCTGCGCGCGCGCATCGCATTGAAGACCGGATTGTAGCCATTGGCCACCCCCTGCACGTTGAGCGCGAAGGTGCGGGCGAAGCCGTCGCCGCCGAAGTCGCCAGCCGCGTCGCGGAAGGCGCCGCCCGCGTTGAGGAAGGCGAGCGCGATCGGGCGCTTGCTCTCGATATCGGCGACGAGGCGCGCCATCGCCTCGCGCTCCGTCACGTCGCCGGGCGCGGCGACGACGCGGCCTTGGAGGCCTTGGGCCTCACGTTCCAGCGACGCCAGTTCGTCGGCGCGGCGCGCGGTGGCGTAGACTTCGTAGCCGCGCCGCGCCAGTTCGAGCGCGACGGAGCGCCCGATGCCGGCGCTGGCGCCGGTCACCCAGGCGGCGCCGTCGGCGGGTTTGGCGCGGTAGGTCATGGAGGCCCCCTCCCAATCGAACCGAGATCGTTGCGGCGCACCATAGCACGCCGCGGCGGTCGACGGCCCGGCTTGACGCGGCCGGCGCGGCCATGGAAAAGACGGGGCTAACCGGAGCCTCAGCGCCGATGCGCGTCACGCTGATCGACAACTACGACAGTTTCACCTTCAATCTCGTCCACTACCTCGGCGAGCTCGGCGCCGACGTGTCGGTCTGGCGCAACGACGAGATTTCGGTTTCCGACGCGCTGGCGCGGCGGCCGGACGCGATCGTGCTCTCACCCGGCCCCTGCACGCCCAACGAAGCGGGAATCTGCCTCGAGCTCGTGCGCGAGGCCGGCGCCGCCACGCCGATCCTCGGGGTGTGCCTTGGGCATCAGGCGATCGGCCAGGTCTTCGGCGGCGAGGTCGTGCGCGCGCCCACGCCCATGCACGGCAAGGTGTCCCGCATCTCGCACAATGCGCGCGGCCTCTTTCGCGGCCTCAACGGCCCCTTCAAGGCGACGCGCTATCATTCGCTGATCATCGAGCGCAAGAGCGCGCCCGAGGAGCTCGAGGTCAGCGCCGAGAGCGAAGACGGCCTCATCATGGCGGTCGCGCACCGCGCCCTGCCCGTCTACGGCGTGCAGTTCCATCCCGAGAGCATCGAGAGCGAGCACGGTCACGCCATGCTGCGCAATTTCCTCGACCTCGCCCGCGCCTTCAACGAAGCCAAGACTTACTGAGGAAGACGCCGGGGCATGGAATCCTTCAAGCCGCTGATCGCCAAAGTCGCCGCCGGCTCGCACCTGTCGCGGGCCGAGGCGATCGACGCGTTCGACGCGATTCTCTCGGGCGAGGTGACGCCTTCGCAAATGGGCGGGTTCCTCATGGCGCTGCGCGTGCGCGGCGAAAACGTCGAGGAAATCACCGGCGCGGTGACCGCGATGCGCGCCAAGATGCTGCGCGTGAGCGCGCCCGAGGACGCCATGGACATCGTGGGCACCGGCGGCGACGGTTCGGGCTCGTACAACGTCTCCACGCTCGCGGCGCTCATCGTCGCCGCGTGCGGCGTGCCGATCGCCAAGCACGGCAACCGCGCCGCGTCGTCGAAATCGGGCACGGCGGACACGCTCGGCGCCCTCGGGGTCAAGATCGGCGTGCCGCCGGCGACGGTCGAGCGATGCATCCGCGAGGCGGGCATAGGCTTCATGATGGCGCCCGCCCATCACGCGGCGATGCGGCATGTCGGCCCGACGCGCGTCGAACTGGGCACGCGCACCGTGTTCAACCTGCTCGGCCCCTTGTCGAATCCGGCCGGCGTCAAGCGGCAGTTGATCGGCGTCTTCTCCGCCGTCTGGCTCGAACCGATGGCGGAAGTCTTGCGCAATCTCGGTTCGCAGCGGGTGTGGATCACCCACGGCGCCGATGGGCTCGACGAAATGACGACGACCGGCGCGACGAAAGTCGTCGAACTGAAGGACGGCGCCATTCGCGCCTTCGAAGTCACGGCCGATAGCGTCGGCCTCCCGCGCTCCGATCCGGCGGCGCTGAAGGGCGGCGACGCCGCGCACAACGCCGCGGCCCTGCGCGAGGTGCTGGAGGGCGCGCGCAACGCCTATCGCGACATCGCGGCCTTCAACGCGGCCGGAGCGCTCATCGTCGCCGGCAAGGCGCGCGAACTCGTCGAAGGCGTCGGGATGGCCGACGAGGCGCTGCGCTCCGGCGCGGCGCTGCGCGTCCTGGAACGCCTTGTCACCGTCTCCAATGCGTGATCGAGTGCGGACATGACCGACATCCTGCGCAAGATCGAGGCCTACAAGCGGCGCGAAATCGCCGAGTCGAAAGTTCGCGTGCCGCGCGGGACGCTGGAGCGCGAGATTCGCGAGCAATCGCCGCCGCGCGGCTTCATCAAGGCGCTGGAGCGGGCGATCGAGGCGGGGCGCTTCGGGCTGATAGCGGAAATCAAGAAGGCGAGCCCGTCGAAAGGGCCCATTCGCGAGGATTTCGAGCCGGCGTGGCTCGCCAAGTCCTATCAGGAGGGCGGGGCGACGTGCCTCTCCGTGCTCACCGACGCGCCGTCGTTCAAGGGCGCGCCCGAGCATCTGATGAAGGCGCGAGCGGCGACGCCGCTGCCGATCCTGCGCAAGGACTTCCTTTTCGATCCCTACCAGGTGCTCGAGGCGCGCGCCTGGGGCGCCGACTGCATCCTCGTAATCATGGCGGCGGTCGACGACGAAACCGCGCGCACCTTGAACAAGACCGCGCACGACCTCGGCCTCGACGTCCTCGTCGAGATCCACGACGAGCGCGAGCTCGATCGCGCGCTGGCGCTCGAAGGCCGGCTCATCGGCGTCAACAACCGCGACCTGCGTACGTTCGAGACGTCGCTCGCGGTCTGCGAGCGGCTGGCGCCGCTGGTGCCCCCCGACAGGATCGTCGTCGCGGAAAGCGGCATCGGCGAGCATGGCGATTGTCGGCGGCTTTCCGAGGCCGGCATCGAGGCCTTCCTGGTCGGGGAAGCGCTGATGCGCCAGAAGGACGTGGCGAGCGCGACGCGCGCGCTGCTGACCGGCGTGAAGGCTTAAGGCGAGAGGCGGCGCGTCCGCCGCCAGCGAAACGATCCGAACGGGTCGGCGGCGCCGGAACGCGGTCCGCGAGAATTTGACGGAAGCCGCGAACTCGGTCACAAATACCGAGCGAGAACCGTGCTACGACGGCGCTCGTTCGGCGGCGTCATACGAGCGACGCCGCCGGACCGTAAACAAGCGGCGTCCGGCCCTCGGCTCGCCGAGGATCGCTCGAGCCGCCCAAGGAGACCTTCCGCAATGATCAAGACGATTTTGTCCGTCGCCGCCGCCTGCGCGGGCGTCGCGGCGCTGTCGGCGCCTTCGATGGCGGCCCCTCCCGCCTTCTGCGCCCAGTACGCGCAGCAGGCGGTCCACGAGGTCGACGTGAACATGTCGATCCCCGGCTGCTTCAAGGGTTTCGACGCCCGCTGGAACAAGAACTTCAATCATCATTACAATTGGTGCCTCGGCGTCGCCTTCGAGCAGGCCAACGCGGAGCGCGACTATCGCCGCGCCCGCCTGGACGAGTGCCGCGCCCACGCCGGCATGTGATCGGTTTTCGCGCTCTTTCCCACGGCTCAACCCGAGGCCTCGCCGACGCGGCCGCCTCGGGATCGACGTGCGGTTCATTTCGTCGCTGGAGACGCTTGATGATGATGCGCGCGTTGCGGGCTTCGGCCTTCGCTGGATTGTTGACCGCCGGATGTTTCGCCTTGCCCGCCTCGGCGCAGGATCAGGCGGCCGCTCAGCCGCCCACGCCTCGCCTGGCTTTGGTGATCGGCGAGGCCGCTTACAACGGCGACGCGCTGCCGACCGCAGGCAATGACGCCGCGCTGGTGGCGCAAACGCTCGGCGCGGAGGGCTTCGACGTCACCGAGCTGCACGATCTCAACACGCCCGATCTCGCGTCGAAATATCAGGCGTTCCTCGCCAAGGTCGCCGCCGCGCCTTCCGGCGCAGCGGTGACCGTCTATCTCGCGGGGCTCGGCGTCGCCGTCGGCTGCGACGATTATCTGCTGCCGGTCGACGCGCAGATTCGGGCCGAATCCGATGTGCCGAAAATCTCGCTCGGCATGACGAAAGTCATGAACGATCTCGCGCAAACGTCCTCGCAATTGCGTCTGGTCATGCTCGACGGGGCGCGCCCGATCCCGCCGAGCGTCAGCTCCGTGAGCTTCCCGCGCGGCTTGATCCCGCTCAACCCGCCGGCCGCGACGACCTTCGCGCTCTCCGCCGAAATCCACGACCTCGAGTCGCCGCCGAAACCGGGCGACGCCAACGACGCCTACGCTTCTGCCTTCGCCCTCGTTGCGCAGCAGCCGCTGACCGACGTCGAGACCGCCATGCGTCAGGTGCGCGTCGTCGTCCATCAGGCAACCGCAGGCGCGCAGACGCCATGGCAGGCGACGAATATCGCCATGCCGCCTTTCACCTTCCCGCTCAACGCCGACCCGGCGCAGATGCAAACGGCCGTCGCCAACTTGCCGAGCTCGACCGCGCCACTTTCCAGTCTGGACGCCGAGAGCGCTTATTGGGCCGCCATTTGGCGCAATTCGGTTCCCGACTATCAAGCCTATCTCGCGGCGTTCTCCGACAAGGGGACCGCCGATCAAGTGGCGCGCGTCACTCAGTTGCTCAGCGTGCTGCAACAGCCCAATCCACAGTGCCAGGCGATGGCCGCGCCGCCGCCGGCGCCGGTCATGGCGGGCCCGGCCTGTCCGGATGGGTTCGTTCCGCAAGACGGCTTCAACGGCGCCTATTGCGTTGCGCTGGCGCCGCCGCCGGTGCTGGAGTGCCCGGCCGGGTTCTCAACGATCGTCACCGACGACGGCATGGGCTGCAGCCCGTGGATCCCGCCGCCCGTGCTGACCTGTCCGCCTTTCTTCCACGTCTTCGGCGCGCCCCCTTATTGCGCGCCCGACAGGCCGCCGCCGTTCTGCCCGCCGGGGTTCCGTCCGATCCGGCATGACGACGCGCTGACCTGCGTGCGGATCGGCCAGCTTCCGCCGGGCTGCCCCATCGGGGCGCACCCGGACTGGAACGGGCAGGGCTACGTCTGCGTCGGCAATCCGCCGCCGCCGTCGAATTGCGGCGCCGGCAAGCCGGATTGGCGCGACGGCCGGTGGACCTGCGTCAACCCGCCCCCGCCGCGCTGCCCGGCGGGTCAGATCGCCAAGTGGGCCGGCGACCGCGAAGTCTGCGGCGGCGTCACCCTGCCCGGAGGACCGATCCATTGCCCGCGGACCTACGTCCCTTCGGGCCCGGGCGGGACAGTGTGCGCCCCCGCGCGCAAGCCGATCCTGAAGCTCGGCGCCGGCGCCGTCACGCCTCCCGTCATCCCCGGCAAAGGCAATTTGCATTGCCTGCCGGGCGCGGCCGGGTGCCCGCCGATCAAGGGCGCCGCGCCGACGCTTCCATGCCCGTCCGGCGAGACGCGAGGGCCGAAAGGCTGCGAGAAGCTCAAGCTCGAGGAGAAGCCTAAGGGCGCCAACGAGCCGCTCTTGAAAACCGCGCCTGTCGTGCACAACCCGCCGCCTGTCGTGCACAACCCGCCGCCTGTCGCGCATCCGGCCGTTCCGCACGTCGTCAAACGCGCCGCTCCGCCGCCTCACCCCGTCGTTGCCAAGCCGGCGCCTCGTCGCTGCGGCGGCGCGGGGCAGCCGCACTGCTGAGGCGCGGCTATGCCATGGCGCGGCCCGGACGGGAATCGGTCCGGACCCGCCCAAACGGCCCGAGGCGACGGCGAAAAGGTTCAGCTATTGACCCGGCGCGGAATCGGGCGGGTCGAAGTTCGGCGGCGGCGCGCCGGCGAACAGATGCGGCAGCGACGGCAACTGCGCGAACCCGGCGATGAAGCCGTGCGGCTTGACTTCCGCCGTCTTCGCCTCGCGCGGATCCTTGCCGCGCGCGCTCAGATAGGCGGTGGCGACCTCGCGATCGTCATCGCTCGCCGCCGCGAAATCCTTGGCTTCGAGCTGGCGGATCCATTCGTCTTTCGCGCCTTGGGCGCCGTTCTTGGCGATCGTCAGCCACATCAGACCGCGCGCCCTTTGGCGCGGCACGCCCTCGCCGAGGAACAGCAGATGTCCAAGCAGCGCCTGCGCGGCGTGGTGGCCCTTGTCGGCGGCGAGCGCCAGCCAACGGGCGGCGCGCATGTTGTTGGGCGCGAGGCCCGCGGCGCCGTCCATATACATGCGCGCGAGATTGTACTGCGCGTCGGGATCGCCGAAATTCGTCGCCGCGTACTGGAACATCTCCAGCGCGCGCTCCGGATCGGGCTTGATTTCGCTGTTCGGAATGCCGTTGAGGCAATAGACGCCGACCGAGACGAAGGCGTTCGAGATCGCCGGGATGTCGGGTCGGTCGGGATCGTCTTCGTTGTAGCTTTCGACGAGACGCTCGAAATAATTGTAGGCCTTGATGTCGTCGCGCGGCACGCCGTCGCCGCGCGCATACATTCGGCCGAGTTTCCATTGCGCGAGCGGCTGGCCGCCGTCGGCGGCGTAGGTCAGCGCCTCGACCGAGGATTGCGCGTCGCCCGCCGACAAATCGTTGACCGCGGCTTGCAACGCCTGCTGCACGCTGGTGAAGGTTTGCACCGCGATCTTGCCGGGATTGCTGGTCTTGCCGCTGTCGAGCGCGAACGCCGCGACGGGCGCTGCGCCGGCGACGCCGAGCGCCAGCGCGAAAGCCCGTATGGATCGCGCCGAAACGAGGTTACGTTCCACGCGGGCCACTCGAATCTTGGCGAAAAACGACGCGCGCATCCAAACCCTGACCTCGCCCGCTCGCCCGGCGCCGCGGCCCCTGAGGCGACTTCGCCTCGGGGCCTCACGCCTCACTCAATCGACTATGCATCGAAATAGCGCGGGGTTTATGGCGCAATCGGGGCACGATCCGGTTGAAATCCCGGCCGATTTCACTTGGTTTGCGGCTGTTGCGCAATTGCAACGTTCGTGGCGCAGGCGACGGGGTTTTTCGTCAGATCCTGTCCAGTCGCTCGCGCGCGGCTTCCATTTTGGCGATGCGCGCGAGGGCCACCTCGCGCCGCTCGTGGTTCTCGGCGACGATCTCCTCGGGCGCGCGCGCGACGAAGTCGGCGTTGGCGAGCTTGGCGTCGACCTTGGCGACCTCCCCCTGCTCCTTGGCGATCTCCTTGGCCAGGCGAGCCTGCTCCGCTGCGACGTCGAGAATTCCCGCCACCGGCAACGCCGCGAGCGCGCCGCGCACGACGATTTGCAGCGAGCCGGCCGGCGCGACGTCGGCGAAGCCGACATCGGCGACGCGCGCCAAACGTTTGATCGTCTCGGCCCATCGACGCGCGTTTCCCGCGATCGCATCGCTCGCCTGGACGAGCGTCAGCGGCGGCAGCGCCGCCGGCGGAACGCCCATTTCCGAACGCACCGAACGAATCTCGGAAACGAGATCGACAACCCAGCCGAGTTCCTCCTCCGCCACCTTGTCGACGGGGAAATCGGCGCTCGGCCAGGGTCCGAGCGCCAGCACGCTCGCGCGCGCCGGTCCGGCCTCTCCCTTGATCGCCCAAAGCTCCTCGGTGACGAAGGGCATGAACGGGTGCAGCAGCGCGTAGACGCAGTCCAGGACGTGGGCGATCGTCGCCCGGGTCTCCGCCCTCGCCGGCCCGTCCTCGCCGCCCTGCAGCACCGGTTTGGCGAGTTCCAGGCACCAGTCGCAGAACAGGTTCCAGACGAATCGATACGCCGCGTTGGCCGCGTCGTTGAAGCGGTACGATTCGATCGCGGCGCTGGTCTCGGCGACCGCCTTGGCGGCCTCGCCGAGAATCCAGCGGTTGAGCGGTTCGCGCGCCGACCTCGGGTCGAAACCGGCGACCCGCTCGCAACCGTTCATTTCGGCGAAGCGCGAAGCGTTCCACAGCTTGGTGGCGAAGTTGCGATAGCCCTCGACGCGGCTCTGCGACAGCTTGATGTCGCGCCCCTGCGCCGCCATCGCGGCCAGGGTGAAGCGCAGCGCGTCGGCGCCGAAGCGGTCGATGATCTCGAGGGGATCGATGACGTTCCCCTTCGATTTCGACATCTTGGCGCCCTTCTCGTCGCGCACCAGCGCGTGGATGTAGACGTCGCGGAACGGGACCTCGTCCTGGAAATGCAGGCCCATCATCATCATCCGGGCGACCCAGAAGAAAATGATGTCGAACCCGGTGACGAGAACGTTGGTGGGATAGAAGCGCTCGAGCTCCGGCGTCGCCTCGGGCCAGCCGAGCGTGGAAAACGGCCACAGCGCGGAGGAGAACCAGGTGTCGAGCACGTCCGGGTCGCGCTCGAACATCGCCCGCAGGCGCTGCGGATCGCCGGCGAGCTTCTCCGCTTCGTCGGACGCCAATATCCCGCGCTCGACGCCGTCGGCCAGGGCGGCGGCGAAGGCGGCCTCCTCGGTCTCCTCGACGTAGACCGCGCCCCACGGGGCGCACCAGGCCGGAATCTGATGGCCCCACCAGAGCTGGCGCGAGACGCACCAGGGCTGAATGTTCTCCAGCCACTCGAAATAGGTCTTCTCCCAGTTTTTGGGGACGAAGACGGTTCTTCCCTCGCGCACCGCGGCGAGCGCCGGTCCGGCCAGCGTCTTGGCGTCGACATACCATTGGTCGGTGAGCCAGGGCTCGATGACGGCGTTGGAGCGATCGCCGTGCGGAACCGTGTGCGCGTGCGGTTCGATCGTCTCCAGCCGGCCCTCGGCGGTCATCATGCCGACGATGCGCTTACGCGCCTCGAAGCGGTCGACGCCGTCCACCGCGGCGATGAGGCGCGCCAGTTCGTGATCGCCCGCCTCGAGCCCGTCGAAAAACTCCAGATTGCCCTTCAAACAAATACGAGCTTCTCCGTCTAAGACATTGATCTGACGGGCTCCGTCGGCCTCGTGGCGGCGGCCGACCTCGAAATCGTTGAAGTCGTGGGCGGGGGTGATCTTGACCGCGCCCGTGCCTTTCTCCGGATCGGAATAGGCGTCGGCGACGATTCGCATCAGCCGCCCGACCAGCGGCAGGCGAACGCGAGCGCCGATCAGGCGCTGAAAGCGCGGATCGTCGGGATGGACCGCGACCGCGCTATCGCCGAGCATCGTCTCCGGCCGCGTCGTCGCCACCGTCACGGCTTCGCCGGTCTCTTCGCCCGCAGCGTCGACGACCGGATAGTCGAAATAATAGAGATGGCCGTTCGGGTTCTTGGCGAGCGCCTTGGCGAGCGCGGCCTCGTCGAGCGGAGCGCCGTCGGCGCGCGACCATTTGAACGCGCCCCTGCATTCGACCTGCACGACTTCGAGGTCGGAGATCGCGGTCTGGAATTTCGGATCCCAGTTGACGAGGCGCTTGGCCTTGTAGATCAGCCCCTCGCGGTGCAACTGCACGAACACCTTGGCGACCGCCTTCGACAGGCCTTCGTCGAGGGTGAAGCGCTCGCGGCTCCAGTCGCACGAGGCGCCCAGGCGCCTGAGCTGGCTGACGATGGCGCCGCCCGATTCGGCCTTCCACTCCCACACCCGCGCCAGAAACGCGTCTCGCCCCAGTGTCCGGCGGTCGGCCTCCTGGCGCTCCGCCAGTTGGCGCTCGACCACCATTTGCGTCGCGATCCCCGCGTGATCCGTGCCCGGCTGCCAGAGCACGTCCTTGCCGTTCATGCGGTGGTAGCGGCACAGAATGTCCTGCAACGTGTTGTTGAGCGCGTGGCCCATGTGCAGGTTGCCGGTGACGTTCGGCGGCGGAATGACGACGCAAAACGGTTCGGCGCCCGCCCGCTCGGCCCGGCCGCCGCGAAAGGCGCCCTCCGCCTCCCAGCGCGCGGCGATGCGCTTTTCCACGACAGCGGCTTCGAACGACTTTTCCATCATCTGGCGGCGCCCGGCATGGCTCGGGCCGAGCGCGGAGCAGCGGCGCCTCGGCGGGTTGAGGAATGTGGCGCGCCTGAAGGGCCGCCCGCGAAAGCGGAGGCCCGTCCGAAAGCTCGACGACGGCCGCGCCCGCTTAATGCCAGCGTCGCCGCGAAAGTCAACGCGAAACGCCGACGAAGCCGGCGCGCGCCGCGGCGTTCAGACGCGCGTCGCCAAGAACGACTGCGTTTATCGGCTCGGACCCGCCTCAGCGCCCGCCGCGCGCCACGCGCTGAATTTCGGCGCGCACGAGCCGTTCGACCAAGCTCGGCAAATGCTCGTCGAGCCAGGCTTTCAGCATCGGGCGCAGGATTTCGCGCGTCACGTTTTCCGCCAGTTCGGCGCTCTGCAACGCCAGACTCGCCGACAGCGCCTCGAACGCGGCCGAAACGGCTTGATTGGTCTGGAGGGAAATCAGCGGCTCCTCGCCCGCGGCGGGTTCCGGCCGCACGACCGGCGCGACCGCGACGGGCTCGCTCTCCGGCTGCCGCCAAACCACCTTCGGCGCAGCCGGCTCGGGCGGCGGCGGCGCCGGCTCGAGGCGCGCGGGCGTTTCGGAGACGGGGCGCGGCGGCGGCGCGTCCTTGGAATAGACGATCTGCGGCCCCGCGGCGGCGGGAGAGGGCTTGGCGGCCGGCTTGGGCGCCGCCGGCTCGCGATCGTCCGCGATGATGGAGCGAATCGAGGCGAGAATCTCCTCCATCGACGGCTCGTGCGCCCGCTGCGCGCGGCGCAGGGCCTCGAGGTCGCGTTCGCCGGCATTCGGGTTGGGTGCGTTCATGGTGCCACCGCCTGCGCGCCTCGCGGCGCGCTTCCTTCCTGTTCGCGCCGCACGGCGCTTAGGACCTGGCAGGCGCTCGAAATGCGCGCCGCCCGTCGAAACTGACCGACTCGCTGCGCGGACGCAAGATGGGCGTCCGACCTTCGACGCCGAAATCGCGCTTCATCCACATCGGCTGATCGTTCGCGTCACTTGCCGTCGGGCGTGCGCAGTCCGATCCACTTGTTCTTGACTTGATCGAAATGGACTCGCGGATCGTATTCGGCGACCGCCAGCCCCAACGTCTTGATCGACAGGCGGCCGACCACGGAGAGCAGCGTGTAGGAATTGACGACCTGATCGTGCTGGGCGGTCACCAACTGCACCCGCGCATTGAGCAGCGTCTGCTGCGCGTTGAGGACGTCGAGCGTGGTGCGCTGGCCGACCTTGGCCTCCTCGCGCACGCCGGCGAGCGCAACCTCGGCGGCTTCGACCTGCGCCCTGGCCGCGCGCAAAATGCCGAGCGAATTCTGGTTCGCGCCCCAGGCGGCGACGACGGCCGCGCGCACATTGTCGCGCTGCAGATCGGTTTGCAGTTCTTGCTGGCTGAGCGTTTCCTTGGCTTGGCGCGTGCCGGCGTACGTCGCGCCGCCGTCGTAGATCGGGATCGTGATTTGTCCCATCAGGGACTCGGTGAGCGTCTGACTTCCGATTGCATAGCCGTTGACGTCGAAGCGTTTGCTGATTTGGCCTGTCAGCCCGACCGTCGGATAGAGCGCGCCTTCGCTGATCTTTATGGCGAGCGCCGCGGCGTCGACCCCGTGCAGCATCGCCACGATCGCGGGATGTTCGACCTGCGATATCGCCACCGCTTCGGCCATGGATTTCGGCAGTTGTTTGGTCACCGGCGCGGCGGGCGCAAGGCTCTTCGGCTCGTCGCCGATCGCCTTGCGATAGTTGGCGAGCGAAGCCTGCAGGTTCGATTGTGCGGTCAGCGCCGTCGCGCGCGCCCCGGCCAGGCTGGCTTCCGCCTGCGCCACGTCGGTGCGCGTGACTTCGCCGACGTTGAAGCGATCTTGCGTTTGTCGAAGCTGCTCCTGGAGAACTTCGACGTTGTTGCGGTCGAGATCCAGGATCGCCGTGTCGCGCAGGACGTCCATGTAATAGGTGACCGCGCTGAGCAGCACGTTCTGCTCGGTGTTGCGCAGCGTTTCGCGCGCCCCCAGCACGCCCGATTCGGCCTGGCGCACCGAGTTAAGGGTCCGATTGCCGTTCCACACATTCTGCGTGACGGTCACGCCGTAGCCGCGGGGCCGAGAGCTCTGGTCGAGCGAACTCGGATAGCCCGGGCCCAAACCAGAAGCGAGGGAGTTCGAAAGGGCCGCGTCGGTTTCGGCCGAAACGGTCGGCAGATAGCCGGCGTTGGCCTTGGGGATGTTTTCATCCGACACGCGCACGGCGGCGCGCTGCTGATTGATGTCGGGGTTGCTGAGATAGGCCTTGGCGAGCGCGCCGCCGATCGTCTCGGCCTTGGCCGCCGGCGCGACGAGCGCGCCGCACATCGCCGCGGCGATCGCCGCGCGGCGCCAAGTGGAACGCCTTGTCGAACTTTGAAAACAGCCCATCGCAGCCTCTTCGGGACGCCCATAAACTCGACGCCAACCCGACCCCTCGACGACGCCAACGCTTTCTTGCCCCAACGTCAAGCCCGCGCCCCCGCAACGCGCTGGGGGACGCGGACGCGATTCTGGGGCGCACGCAGCCGTCTACTCTTACAAGCAATTGGGCGCGGTCGGCTACCTCCCGCGTCGCTCCTCGACGCGAAGGGAGAAAGATTTCAACCGACCGTCGCAAACATGCGACACCTGCCCGAGATCGCCCCCCACATCAACCGCCCGCGGCTCGACGGAGCACGGCCGCCGGATCACATTATCGCGACGGCGGGCGCGCGAGAGCCCCGCCCCGCCCCTCGACGCTCAGAAGGCGAAGCTCGGCGCGAGGCGGAACGCCTCGAGCGTCGCCACGCGCGTTTCGAACAGCGTGCGCCGGCTGATCCCAGCCGCCGATTTCTCAATCAGCACCGCCTCTTGAGCGCCCGGTTGCGCCTCGACGCCGACGAGGCGGCCACCTTCGGCGAGCTGCGCGAACAAGGCTTCCGGCGAGCTCTCGAAGGCGCCGTTTATCAGAATGACGTCGAACGGCCCCTTGTCCGGCGCGCCTGCGGCGAGATCGCCCACGACGACCTCGATCCCGGCGCGATCTTTGAGCGCGCGCCGAGCGGCGTCCGCCCCGCCGGCGTCGGACTCCAGCGCGACCACGCTCGCGCCCATGCGCTCCAGGATCGCCGCGCTGTATCCCGAGCCGCCCGCGACGTCGAGCGCCCGTTCGCCCGGCGCGACCGACGCCGCCTGCAGCAAGCGGGCCAGGGTCAACGGCGCCAGCAGCCGCCGTTCGCTCGAACCCAGCGCGGGCTGGTCGCTGTCGAGATAGGCGAGCGCGGCCTGGCTCGGCGCGACGAAGGATTCGCGCGGCGTGTCGAGAAACGCCCCGAGGACGCTGAGGTCGGTGACGCCGCCGGTCCGCAATTGCCCGTTGACCATGTGGAGGCGCAGCTCGGTCAAAGCCTGCGTCGAAGGAGTGGAAACCATTCGCGTCGCCCTGCTGACTTGCCGGCCATGGCGCATCGCCATCGCCTCGAAGAAACCAAGCTTTGGAGGCCTCGCCCGGAATCGAACCGGGGTGCAAGGATTTGCAGTCGCATCCGTGACAATTTTCCAAGCCCTTGATAACTGACGAGAATGTCATTCGAGGCTGAAAAACGCACGGAAATCAACGGCGAACCCTTGCGGGCCAAGGAAAACCATGGCATTCTCTGGCAGCTCGCGGCGAAAAGAAACGCTGACGATCCGCTGACGAGACAACCAGAGCCAGGTAATCCCCGCGATGTCGATAAAGCTAGACGAAGAGTCCGTCAAGACGGCCGCCGCCCCGGCCAAGGGCGCGAAGACGCATTGGGATTCAGAAATCACGGGCTTCGGGTTGCGCGTCTTCGCGCCGACAACGCGCCATCCCGCTGGCGCCAGGTCATTCTTCATCAATTACCGCGCCGACGGCGTGGAGCGTCGTCATACGATCGGCGCCTTCCCCGAGTGGTCAGCCCTGGCCGCCCGCAAAGAGGCCAAGGCCTTGCGCAAGCGCATCGATCGCGGGGAAGATCCGGCGCGCGACAAGCGCGACAAGCGCGAGGCGCCGACGGTCAAGGACCTTGCCGATCGATACAAGGCCGAGCACTTGCCGGGCAAGGCCGCTCAATCGCAAAAGAACGATTGGGCAATGATCATCAACGAGATTTTGCCCGAAATGGGCGCGCGCAAGGTCCAGGATGTCCACTATGGCGACATTCTGTCGCTGCATAAGAAGATCACCACGCGCGGGGCCCCGGTCCGCGCGAATCGCGTCCTGGCCGTGGCGTCGAAGATGTTCTCGTTGGCGCTGCGGCCGGCGGCCGGCGAGGATGCGCCATGGCGCGACGCGGCGCAGGGCAACCCGTGCAAGGGCCTCGAGCGGAACCAAGAGGAGGGCAAGGAGCGGTTCTTCTCAACCGCCGAGATCGCCGCCTTAAGCGACGCCCTCGCGGCTCAGGCCCCTACCCCGGCTCGAAATTGCGTCCGTTTCATCATGCTCACCGGCTGTCGCCCCGGCGAAGCGATGCGTGCGACGTGGACCGAATTCGTGGAACTCGGCTATTGGGACAAGCCGTCGGCTCACACCAAGCAGCGGAAGCGCCATCGCGTCCCCCTGACGCCCGCCGCGATTGAATTGATCGACCGCATCCGCGCCGACCGCAAAAAGTCGCCACGAGAAAGCCAAAGCGATTTTGTTTTTCCCGGCCAGTCGCGTGGCGAGCCTCTAAAGCAACTCCGGACCACCTGGGAGGACGTTTCCGAGGCCGCGACGATCGCGCTCTGGCGCGACTCGGCCGATCCCCGGGTCACTTCGCTCGTCTCGGAACTCGATCGGAGCCTTGAGCACTCGCCGACGGTTGCAGAGTGCCGCGCCCTGGCCGTCAAGACGGGCGTGAAGCTGTCCGCCGGTCTGACGGATGCTCGCCTATACGATTGCCGACACAGCTTCGCGAGCATCGGCGCCGGCGGCGGTTTGAGCCTGCAGATCATCGGCAGGTTGCTCGGTCACACGCAAAGTCGCACGACTCAGCGATACGCGCACCTCGGCGACGACCCGTTGAAAGAGGCGGCGGCGAAGATCGGCGCCGTCATCGCCGGCGCCGGCAAAGAGACTGGCAATGTCGAGCGGCCGAATTGGTCGCGGCGGCCATGAGCGACGATGCGATCGAACTTGCCGGGCGCGTCCGCCTCAACCGCCTGGCGTCGCAGTGGGGCCAAGAGATCAGGCTGGAGAGGCTCTTCCTCGCCCGCGGCGTCGTGGCAGCGTTCGCGAATGGCGAGTTCGACGCTTTACGTGAGCCGGATCCGATCGTCGCTGTTGACCCCTTGACGATGGAGGTCACGGTCCTAACCAAGGCCGCAGCGGCACATGGACTAGAGTGGTTCACAACTTCTCGTCTTCACGATGTGCGAAATATCGACATTTCAATCATAACCGGCTGTCTTCAAGTTCGTCCCGCAGCCGTAGCCGAATTCGCGAAGAGGCGCGGGTTCGCGCCGCCGTCATGGTGGACCGATGGAGAAGCGGGCACAAAGAACAAGGGCGGCGCGCCACCCGCAGCGGATTGGTCGGCAATTCAGGACAGCCTAGAGGTTGAGATTGATCTCGTGGGGTTTCCGCGTCGTGACGGCTCTCCGGGATGGAGATTCAAAGCTGACGTCATCCGTTGGGTTGAGAAGCTGACCGGCGACGACGAGCCGGGCAAGACGGCGCTCAAGGACAACGTCAGTCGGATGCTCGACAATATCCGCCAGAAAAAAGGTCAGAAAGTCGGAAAATAGGTTTCCGACCGTTCCCGGCCGTTCCCGGCCGACACGCAACGGATCGCGTGACACTTTGCCGTCATCTTCCTCCCGTCGCCGTTTGACGGCGACCACATGACATGGCGGTGACAAATGAGCGATCAAAGTGCTGTAGACGACCTATTGGCCGGATATCTTAGCGAAGCCGAGGCGGCCAAGCAGCGCCGCAAGAGTCCGCGGACGCTCCGCGCAGAACGCCAGCGCGGCGACGGCCCCCCTTTCGTGCGCGACGGGCGCAATATCCTGTACCCGATCGCTTCCTTTCGCGAGTGGCTCAAAGCTCGCGAATGCCACCCGGTGCGCTCGGGCGGCGGCCGGCCCGCTATTCACAAGCGCGCAACTGAGCGCCAAGCGGCGGCCGCGTGAGGCGTGGGATGTCCGGAGGCGGCGAGGCCCGCGCACTGCATCGGCAGCGGCGGGCCCCAGATCGTCGAGCAGCTTGGCGGCCAGCTCGATAATCACGCTACAGAAAAGCACGCTGCGGCGCAAGAATTTTCGCTGCGCCCCTACCAGCATGAGGCGATTCGAGAGATTGCGGGCGCCTACGAATCCGGCGCGCGCTGCGTCTTGTTTCAGCTTGCGACCGGCGCCGGCAAAACCGAGATTTTCACGAGCGACATAGGCGCGGCCGCAGCCGCCGGCGAGCGCGTTCTCATTCTCGTGCACCGGGTCGAACTGATCGAACAGGTAGATCGGGCTCTATGGCGCCGTGGGGTGGCGCACGGGATCATCGCGCCGGGATTTTGCGAGACCAGGCACGCGGTCCAAATTGCGAGCGTGCAAGCCTTTGTGCGCCGCCTCGAGCGCTGGCGCGGCAAGTTCGATCTCGTCGTCGTCGACGAGGCGCATCATAGCGTCGCCAGCACTTGGGCCAGGGCGCTCGAATCTCAGCCTGGCGCGCGCGTGCTGGGCGTCACGGCGACTCCCGAGCGCGGCGATGGGCGCGGACTCGCTGAACAATTCGACCATCTGATTACGGGCCCGTCGACGGCGGAATTGATCGCGGCGGGGTTTCTTTCGGGGTTCACGGTTTTCTCGCCCGCGCGGGATCCGGACCTGTCTGGTGCGCGAATCCGGGCTGGCGACTTCGCGATCGAAGACATTCGCGCTGCGATGGGCGGCGTCGTGATCGGCGCGGCAGTGACTGAATACAAACGTCTATGCCCCGGCGTCCCGGCTGTCGCCTTTTGCGTCGACGTCGCGCACTCCCAAGCCGTTGCCGAACGATTCCGCGACGCTGGCGTTCGCGCCGTGCATATCGACGGGGGGACGCCTCCGGCGGAGCGACGGGCGGCCATCGCCGCGCTCGGCAACGGCGGGCTCGACGTCGTCACGAATTGCGGTCTGGTAAGCGAGGGCGTCGACGTCCCCGCGATCGGCGCGGCGATCTTGCTCCGGCCGACGCAGAGCCTTGCTTTGTACCTTCAGCAGGTCGGCCGCGCCCTTCGCCCCTCTCCCGGGAAAAATCGCGCTCTGATTTTGGACTTTGCTGGCAATGCGTCGCGCCACGGCCTGCCCGACGCGCCCCGCGCGTGGACTCTGGACGCCAGGCCGCGGCGGCTGCGCGAGAAGGCCGATGCGCCAAGCCTTCGCCGCTGCTCGGCCTGCGGCGCGCTCAACCGCCCTAAAGTGATGGAATGCGTCGAATGCGGCGGCGATCTGCGCACGGCGCGCGAGCGGGCCGAAATCGCGATGAAATTGCAGGAGGAGCGCCGACGCGAAGCGGCCGAAAAGCTTCGGCGGTTTCCCCGATGGAAGCAAATTGCATGGGCAGGCGCCGATGAACGTCGCCTTGGGCTTGTCGCAGAAATCAACGGATGGAAGGCCGGCTGGGTCTACCATCAGCGCCAGCGCGCCCTCGAACAAGTCAGAGGCGCAGCATGAACCGGCCTGTTCCGCTCGACGAGACGTTTGCGCCTGATGAACTCGGCGACCGGCCGCCGGCTTTTTCTGATGATGCGCTGGCGCTGCACTTCGCCCAGGTTCACCGCGACGATCTTCGATTCGTCGCCAAGTGGGGGCAGTGGCTATCTTGGACCGGAATGTATTGGCAGCTCGACGATACGCTGCGAGCCTATGACCTATCGCGCGCCATCTGCCGTCAAGTGGCCGCCGGATGCAATGATCCGAAGCTCGCGTCGGCGCTCGCGAGCGCAAAGACAGTCGCGGCCGTCGAGCGCCTCGCCAAATCAGATCGCCGGCTCGCAGCGACTGTCGACCAATGGGATGGCGACCCGTGGTTGCTCAACACGCCTGAGGGCGTCGTCGAGCTCAAAACAGGTCGCCTTCGCCCTCACCGGCCCGACGATTACATGACGAAGATCACCGTCGTTGGACCGGGAGGCGACTGCCCGCGGTTTCTCGCATTCCTCGAGCGCGTCACCGGCGGCGACGTCGAGCTCCAGGCCTATATCGGGCGAGCGCTCGGCTATGCGCTCACCGGCGAAACGCGCGAGCATGCGCTCTTCTTCGCATACGGGACCGGCGCCAACGGCAAGAGCGTCCTCTTGTCGACACTCTCGGGAATTCTGGACGGCTACCATCGCTCGGCCCCGATCGAGACCTTCACGGCGAGTAACGGCGACCGACACCCTACGGATTTGGCGGGCCTTCGCGGCGCCCGCCTCGTCACGGCGACGGAAACCGAAGAAGGCCGGCGCTGGGCCGAGTCGCGTATCAAGCAATTGACCGGCGGCGATAGCGTCTCGGCCCGCTTCATGAGGCAGGACTTTTTCGATTATCGACCGGCCTTCAAACTCATCATCGCCGGAAATCACAAACCGAGCTTGCGCAGCGTCGACGAGGCAATGCGTCGCCGATTTCACATGATCCCGTTCGCCGTCACGATCCCGCCCTCGGAACGTGACCCCGAGCTGACCGAAAAGCTCAAAGCCGAATGGCCCGGTATTCTCGCGTGGCTGATCGAAGGGACGCTCGAATGGCAGACGCAAGGGCTGCGGCCGCCGCAAGCCGTCTTGGACGCGACCGAAGCCTACCTCGCGGCAGAAGACGCAACCGCCGCCTGGATCGACGACAAGTGCCTGCGTGATCTGCGCTCTTGGGAGAAATCGTCCGACCTGTTCGCGTCGTGGCAGTCATGGGCCGAAACCGCCGGCGAAGCCGCCGGGACACAGCGCCGCCTGTCGCAGACGCTCGAAAGCCGCGGCTTCAAATCGCAGCCAATGCGTCATGGCCGCGGCTTCATGGGCCTGCGATTGCTCGACAAAAAACCGGGGTTTTAATGGAAATTGTGACGCTTGTGACGCTTCACCAGCATAACCCCGTTACGCGCGTACGCGCGCGCGTAACGTCCTTATAGGGACGAAGTGTCACAAGCGTCACAACACACAGCGGGCGAACGGGGAATGAGGGCGGAGAGACGCGCCTCAGCCCTCGACGTCTTGCGACGCCGCGGCGCGAAGGTCGCGCCGCCCCGGCCGGGCTCCGATGTTTTTGAGCGGTGTTAAGGTTTGGATATCCTTTGCATCGTACAGTGAAACGGTTGACTTTCCGGCGATAATTCCCTAGTGATTGATTTTCGTCAGTGATTCGTCAGTTAGCTAGCTGCGCCGCAACGAATTTTCGCGCCACTCGGAGTCGCCCATGTCCGCCGCTGCCAAGGTGTTGGAATTCCCTGCCCCGCCCGAGACGCCCGCCGCGCCGTCTGCGCCGGATGCGCCCGCCGTCGACGGGATGGCGCTCCTTATCGCCGAACGTGCGGCGCTGGCGGGTGAGCTGGCCCGGCTCGGCGCCCTCAGCTCGGCGCGCGGCGAGGCAGAGGGACGGCTCGGCGAGATCGACAGTGAAGTCCGACGGCTCGACGACGCCGACACCCACGCTTGGTCCGCGTGGGCGCGCGCGGGCGGCGAATCACCGATGCCACGCCTTGCTGAGCGCCGCGAGCTCGCGCAACGCCGAGTCGCCGCCCTGGCCGAGATCGACTCCGCCCGCATTGCCGAGGCAGCCGTCCAGGGCCAAGTCGACCATATACGCGCCGAGCTGCGCCGGGCCGACGCGGCGATGCGCGCCCTGCGAATCTCCGCCGTCATGGCGACGGCCAAAAACGATTACGTCGAGGCGCTGGCGGGCATGGCCGAAAGCGGCGCGCGTCTTCAAAAATTGGAAGGCCTTCGCGACGCCCTACTTTCCCTGGCAAACAGCGCGGCGGGCCGCGGCGAACAGGACGCGCGGATCGATTTCCTTCACGCCGTCGCCGCGTTTGACGAAAAATTCAAGGCGCCAGTCGTCAAGGCCGATCGCGCGGTCGTGGCGGCCCACGCGGCCGACTGGAAAAGGACCCTGCAATGAAAATCACCTTTCAACGCCCTGACGATACGCTCGACTCGGCCGTTGGCGAGCGCTTCCGCAATAATGCCTTCGACAAGCTCGTCCGCGGCGCCGGCTCCATGGGGCGGGGCGACGAACTGCGCAAGCGACTCGGCCTTGTGCAAAATTTGGCGGCCAGCGCCACGGCGGCCGGCGATGCGCTGCGAAAGCGCGTCGCCGCCTTCGATCGCGGCCTGGCCGAGGTCGAGGCGAGGCTCCGGCGCATCGAAGCGAATCGCGGTGCCGTCGAAAGCGCGAATCAAGGGCTTGAAAAGCTACGCGCCGCCATGAACGCCGCCCGGCCGATCGACCTCGAAAAAGCCCTCGCCGAACGCGCCAGGCGCAACTTCTTTCACTGACCTCCTAGGACGAAAGGAATATTTCATGAGCGAACCGATCAACATGATCCCGGTGCGCGGCTTCGTGCCGCCCGCCAACGTTAATCCGGCCCCGCGCCAGCTGTCTGCGCCGTCTTTCGACACGATCACACGCAATCCGATGGCGCCGGTGACGAATATGCCGCTCGGCCAGCCGATGAATGCGGGCGCGCCTCAAACGGTCGTCTCCGCGCCGGCCATTCCGTCACAGGGCGCGCCGGTGTCGCCGGCCGTGCGCTCGCTGCGCTAAGGGAGACAGGCCGTGAACCACGGATTGTTGCTCGCGCAGGCCAATGACGCCATCGAAGCGCATCGCCTCGCCAAAATCGACGGGAACGCCGAACGGATTGCCTGGACGCACGCCGAGCTCACGCGCGTCCAGGGCTTTCTGAAACAGGCCAAGAGGGACGGCGAGACAATCACGCTCATGAAAGGCGCCATGCGGTCGCCGATGCGCTTGGCAGGCTGATCACTGGCGGCGGCGCGCCGCCTTTCGCGCGAAAGCATGAGCGACGTTCCCTCGCTGCTCGTGCGTCCCGCCGTCGGTGAGCGGGGCGGCGCCGGGGTCGGCATATCCGGCGCCGCCTTCAATCACCACAAACTGAAGGACGAAACCAAATGAACTATAGAATGCTTGGCCCGGTGAACGTCGCGCAGCAAACGACGACCGTCAACGGCCGCACCTACACCCTGGCGGCGGGCCAACCTGCCGACATTCTTGACGCCGACGCGCAGGTGCTCGGCGCGAACGGCTGGGTGACGGTTGCGCCTTCCGGCCCGACGTCAGCGCGTCCGGCCGCAGCGCTCGGCGGAGCGCCTTATTGCGCGAGCGAGGGCGCGAGGTTTTTCGATACCACGCTGAATTATTTGATCATTTTCGCCGGTGGGGCGTGGCGAAACCCCGCGACCGGCGCGTCAGTTTGAGGACTATCGCCCGCATTCCGAAATTGGAGGACATGAAGATGGTGGCAAAAGCAAAATCGGTCGATTTGGGCGAGCTGCAGGACGCGTTCACCGCGGCCAGGCGCACGGCGGAGGCCGACGCCAAGGCGCTGGCCAAGGCGCAAGACGCCGCAGACCGATCGAGGGCGGCGTTCGCTGCGGCGACCGAAGCGCTCAAGGCTGGCAGCCGCTTGATCCTGGCCTGACACCATGGCGCACGCCGCCCGTTCGCTCGCCGACGCCGAGCTTGAAGAGGCCGAGGCGTTCAGGGCCATCGGGGATCTTGGGCAGCGCGAAGTCGACGCCGTCCAAGCGTGGATTGCATCCGGTTGTAAGGGGCCCGAGCTGAAACGCGACGCCGCGGCCAGGGCCAGGCTTTCGAAGCGCCTTGACGCCGCGATCAGGGCCCGGGAAGCCCTTTCCCGCAGAGAGGACACATGGTGACGAAGCCCCGCAAATTGAAGCCGACGACATGCGCCGTTTGCCGCCATCCCGAGCGTGAGCGGATTGAGGCTCTGCGCGCGTCCGGCGCGTCGCTCGACAGTTTGGCACGCAAGTTCAAACTGCACCGCGACGCGATCTGGCGACACTGGAAGGACCACGTCTCGGCCGATCTCAAGATGCAGTATCTCGCCGGGCCGGCGACGATCGCCGAGCTGAAGGAGCGCGCAGCGAAGGAAGGCGGATCGATCCTCGATCACCTGTCAATCCTTCGCTCGATCCTGATGGGCGCGATCACCGCGAGCGCCGAGGCGCAGAGCGCGTTCACCTTGTCGGCGTTGAGCGGCCGCCTGGTGGAGGTGCTGCGCGAAATAGGCAAGATCACCGGTGAAATCGAGCGGCTGAATCCCGGCATCAACGTCACGACGAACATCGCAGTCTTCAATGATCCGAAATTCCTCGAATTGCAGTCGGGCTTGCTCGCCATCGCCCGAACGCATCCCGGCGCGCGGCCGGACATCATCACCTTGCTCCGCGGCCTGGACTCACGGCCGGCAATGCCGAAGCCGAACGGCGCGACGCCGCCGATGATCGAATGTGAGGCAGAGCATGTCGCTTGATCGCTCGCCCTTCGCCAGCATCGCCGACGCGCTCGAAAACGATTGGCAGGCGCGCGCGCGGTCCGAACAGCGCTTGCCATCCGGCGACTGGTGGACCGTTTGGCTGTATCTGGCCGGCCGCGGCGCTGGCAAGACGCGCGCCGGCGCCGAGGCGGTCCGCGAGTGGATCGAAGGCGGCAGATGCGGTCGCGTGGCCTTGATCGCGCCGACGCAAGGCGATGCGCGCGACGTCCTGGTCGAAGGCGAAAGTGGCTTGCTCGCCATCGCGCCGAATTCAAATCGCCCGTCCTATGAGCCGTCCAAGCGGCGTCTGACCTGGCCGAATGGCGCAATTGCGACGATGTACTCTGCCGAGGAATCCGAGCGCCTTCGGGGCCCGCAACATGATGGGTTGTGGGCGGACGAATTGGGCGCATGGAAAGGCGCTCAATCGGTCTGGGACATGGCGATGTTCGGCCTTCGCCTCGGCAAGCGGCCTCGCGCGATCGTGACAACGACGCCGCGGCCGATCGCGCTGTTGAAGGCGCTGTTGAAGCGTGAAGGGCAAGACGTCGTCGTGACGCGCGGGAGCACGCAGGACAACGCGGAGAACTTGGCGGAAACGTTCCTGTCGCAGATCGTCTCGCGTTATGCCGGGACGCGGCTGGGCCGGCAAGAGCTTGACGCCGAAATGCTCGAAGACGTGCAGGGCGCGTTGTGGAGCCGCGACCTCATTGAGGGAAATCGGCGGGCGAAGGCCGACGTCCCAGCTCTGCGGCGCATCGTCGTCGCCGTCGATCCTGCGGTGAGCGTGAGCGAGCAGAGCGACGAAACCGGAATCATCGTCGCGGCGCTTGGCGTCGACGGCCATGGCTATCTGCTAGAGGACGCGTCCGGCAAAATGAGCCCGATCGACTGGGCACAGCGCGCCGTGGCGCTTTACCGTCGATGGGGCGCAGATCGGATCGTCGCCGAGGCAAACCAAGGCGGCCCGATGGTCGAAACGACGGTTCGAACCGTCGACGCCAACGTCAGTTTCAAGCCCGTGCACGCGAGCCGCGGAAAGATCACGCGGGCCGAGCCGATCGCGGCGCTGGCCGAGCAATCCCGCATCCATCACGTTGGGGCCTTCCCCGAATTGGAGGATCAGCTCTGCACCTATGCCGCGGGCTCTTCGGGCTCGCCCGATCGGCTCGACGCCATGGTGCATGCCTTCACTGAATTGATGCTCGATCAGAACAGCAATACCGGCTTCTTGGAATGGGTGAAGCATGCGTGGGGTGGCGAACCTTGGCCCGATGAAGTTCGGTCGCAGGATCGGATCGTCCCGGCCAGCTCTTTGATCGCATTGCAAGCCCGACCCTGGCAGGAGTTTTCCGGGCAAAATGGTCGGAGCTATCGCGGGGACCCGACCACCGGCGTGATTCTCGTGCTGCCCGAGGATGCGCCAGGCTTCGAGCGCGCCGGCTACCCGCGAGTTGAGGTGAAACATTGAGGTTGCCAGCGCGGCGTCGTCAGCGATCGCGACGAAACTTCGGCGTCTCCCTCGGCGCCGCGGGTCCCGTGATGGCGACACCGGCGCCCGCCTCGGCAGATAGACGGGCGCCGGCCAGCAATCGCATTGCCGCGCGGCATTTCGAATTGGCGGGCGGGGAAGCAAATCATGAATGATAGCCCGATTCCCGGCCATGTCCCGGGGGTGTCCCGGGGGAAAGTCCGAACCGCATGGCACGGCGGCGGGCGACGGCCAAGAAACGACGGGGCGGCTTTCGCGCCGGGCCGCGGCTGCCCGGCGATCGCGACGGATCCGGCCGGCGGCGGGCCGGTGTGGCAATAGGAGCGAGCGACAATGACGAAGACAACGCCGACACATTCCGAGCGCGTCAGGGAAATCCTCGCCGCGGGCGACACCGCCACTTACGATCAGCGTTGCGTCGCCATCGCGGAAATCGACGATTGTTCCCTGCCTCACCTCGTCCTTGAAATTCTGGGGCGCGACGGCCGGTTTGAGCGGCTTTTCGAGCGCGAATTGATGACTGCGGAAGGGCTAAAGGCGGCTCACCTGCCGGTGATCGTTCGCTTGGCCATGTATGGGCAGCCCGTCGGCGCGACCAAGGCGTGATCCCTGGGCGGAAATTTGCCGGATGGGAACAGCCCGCAGGCCGGCATTCCCGTGCAGGTTTGAGGAGTCGGGGCCGACGCGATAGGCGAACGCGACATGCCGCCGTGCGCAAAGACCGTTTTTACGAGGATTTCGACCTTCTGCGCTATGTGCTCGCAATCGTAATCGACCAGGCTTTCGTGCGTTTTCGCCATGACGCCCTCTCCCGCTCTTTTGGCAAGTCAATCACCTGGCGGGGAGCGAGTCGAATCGGGCGCGCGCATGCTCGGAAGCGCGGGGAAGCCCCAGGATGGCCGCCGGCCGCCGCGCCTGCCGACGTAGCGGCGACCGCGGGCGCGCCTGCCCTACCCTGGCCCGCGCTCGACGACAGGGCCAGGGATCGAGGGGGAGCGGCCGACATGGACGAAAGGGAAAAGGCGAGCGCCGGAGCGCCGACCTTGCGCATCTCATCCGTCCTTCACGGCGAGCGGATCTGGCGGCGCGTCGGCGTGCGCGATCATGTGACTGTCGACGTCCGACAGATCGTGCTCGCGACGTGGGAATCGGCATGCGTCGTTTGCGGCGCCCCGTTTCGGGTCGAGGCGCCGATCGACTGCTCGACAAAAAACCGGGGTTTTGATGGAGAATGACGCATATGACGCTTCCCAAGCATTACCCCGTTACGCGCGTACACGCGCGCGTGACGTCTATAATCCAACGTTGCGTCATAAGCGTCATTCAACTCTGTGCTGAGGTGAATAAGAGGGGCGACCGAATAGGGAATGAGGGCGGAAAGCCGCGGCTTCAAATCGCAGCCAATGCGTCATGGCCGCGGATTTTACGGCCTACGACGCCACCCCCGTCGAAAAATATACCTGCCTCGCGCTGGCGACCTGTCCGGATCACCGCATGAGCCTATCCGAGGCCGGAAGGCTTTCCGTCGCAAATCTCGACGCGCGGCGCGCAGTTTTCGAGACGATCAAGCGCGAGAAGCTCAGCCGTGGGCGCCCGCAAGGAGAAGCAGCGCCAGCACGACGATGACGACAATGAACGCCAAGCGGTGGCCGGCATGCACCGGCGGCGCCGGCGGGATAGGCTCGATCCGATAGAGGCCGGGCGGCCCGGCATGGGGAGGGGCGGCGGCCGGGAGACGCTGCGTCCAGGACAGGCCGCTTCCGGGCAGGGAAAGCGTCACGCGCCGGCCATGCGAGCCCACGGTGTACCACAAGCCCTTGTGCCCGAGGCTGAGGCTTATCCCCGAGCGGCTGATGTTCGCGCGCAGGCCTGGAATGATGCGCACGCGCCGATAGAATCGGAAGCCCATCGCCGCCGCCCCTACTCGTCATTGCTCGCGTTCAGATCCTCGACGGGGATGGCGCGCGCGCCCCCGGTCCATAATGAAATCGCTCGATTTCGGACGCGCTGTACTTTCGTCCTGCAATTGTCATGGTCGCGCGACTCTTTCGGTCTGGCGGAAGCTTGTCGAACTCAATCTTCGCCTCCTGCACTGTGAAGCATGGGATACTCATGGCTCCGTGCTCGAGGACTGCGCTCTGGCCGGCATCGACGTATATTTTGTCGCCCATACCACTTGCTTTCATCCGCACCCCCGGTTGCCCGCCGTTCGTGAACTCGACGCCGGCGGCTTCGAGGGCCGCGCGGATGGCGTCAACTGTCCGCTCGCGTAGCTCTTCGCCGCGCTCGAGGCGCGCGACCGTGTCCGGCGACACCTTCGCCAGGTCGGCCAACTCGCGGACGCCGAGCCCGAGCGCCGCGCGCGCCATCTTGCATTGAACCGCAATCATCCGAAGCTCCGTCACGATCCCCGTTCACAATCGGGATCAACCACGGCTATCGTATCCGCGTTACGATTTCAATGCAACACCTCCCCGAACGTCCGGGGCCCGCCCCTCTTCGACGTCGCCCTGGCGCCGGCGCCCGCCGGCGTGCCTTTTTACCTCGCGCTCGAATACCTCTTCGGGAACGGCGGCGAGTTTCTGCCACTTCGAGGATTGGTCGTAGTTGATCCCATAGTCCGCGAGTGTCTTCTCGCTTATTGGCCCTCGCCCGCCACTAGGGCCAATAACGCCACGGGACACAAGTTGTCCTCTCGAACCCTTCGCCTTTTCCATTTCCGCGAGCAACTGGCCGGCCTTGCGCTCGGTGCGAGGTTGACGCGCGCCCTCGAAAACAGACCTGGCGCCCGGGCGATTCGCGGCAGGCGCCGGAGACGTCGATCCTGACGAAACGCTGACGCAACTTTGTGCGTTCCGGGAGACGTCAGCTAAGTCTTTGATTTCTTGGAGGCCTCGCCCGGAATCGAACCGGGGTGCAAGGATTTGCAGTCCTCTGCGTAGCCATTCCGCCACGAGGCCGTGCCGAAGCGTCTCGCGCGCCGCGGCGAGGCGGCTATAGCAAGTTTCGACGCGCGACGGCAAGGCGCCATTTCGGCGCAACCCCGAACACACGAGACGGCTCAGCGGTGCGACCAGGGCGAATGGCGGGTGAGCGGCAGGGCGAGAAAATAGGCGGCGATCGCGACCAGGCCGACCTTCACCCAAAGTTGCGGTTGCAGCCCTTCGAAAACCGCGTCGCAGGCCAGTGCGCACCACGCCAGCGTCGCCGCGATGGTCAGCGCGCGCGCTTTGACCACGCGCAAGGGATGAACGAAGACCACCGGGGCGAACATCATCGCCGTCGCGATGAGCGTCAGCGCCGCGTTCACCTGCCAGGGCGCGCGTAAGACGAAGAGATAGAGCACGAAGACGTTCCACAGCGCGGGAAAGCCGCGAAACCAATGATCCCCGGTCTTCATGCGCGTGTCGGCGAAATAGAGCGCCGAGGCGATGGTGACGAGCAGCCCCATCCAAAAGGCCACCGACGTCGGCATCAGGTCGGAACGCCAGAGCGCGACCACGGGCACGAGCACGTAGGTGAGGAAATCGACGACCAGATCGAGAATGGCGCCGTCGATCGTCGCGGCCGTTTCGGTGACGCGCGCGGCGCGGGCCAGGGTTCCGTCGATTCCATCGATGAACAGCGCCAGACCCAGCCAGGCGAAGCAGGCGGGGAAATTGCGCTCGATCGCCGCGTAGAGCGCGAGCAGCGCCACCGCGCCGCCGGAGGCGGTGAACACATGAACCGAGAACCCCGCCGCGCGACGGACCGGGATCGCCCTGTTCTCGGTCGTCATGCCGCCTCTCCGAGCTCGTCGAGCCATTGCGGACGGACGCCGAATGCGCGCGCGTTTGCAAATCCGCCCGCCGCTTCGATCCGAAGGCGACCATGAAGGGCCGGCGAAGCGGCGCCGAACGCCGCGAGCCCGGCGTTCGCCTAGACAGTTAGAAAGCACGCATGCCAGAATAGGGCAATGGCCGTCTCGCTTTCAGGAGATTCCGAAGACTGCGACGTTTTCGTCGTCGGCGCAGGATTGGCCGGCCTGGCCGCCGCGATCGGGTTCGCCCGGGCGGGGTTCCGCGTCGTCTCCTGCGGCGCGACCGATCGGCTCGGCCAGGGCCGGACGGTGGCCCTGCTCGGCCGCTCGATCGATTTCCTCGAGAGTCTCGCCGTCTGGCGAGAGATCGAGCCTCTCGCGGCGCCGTTCCGTTCGCTGCGGATCATCGACGACACGGGCGCGTTGTTCGCGGCGCGGCCGATCGCGTTCCACGCCGACGAGATCGGCCTCAAGGCGTTCGGCTGGAACGTCGAGAACGCGGCGATGGCCGAGGCGCTCGCCGAGGCGGCGGCGAGCGCGGCGAACCTTCGGCGTCTCGAATCGAAGGTCGCGAGCTTCGATTTCGCGCGCGAGGGCGCTCGCTTGCGACTCGCCGACGGTCGGCTTTTCCAGGCGAGGCTCGTCGTCGGCGCGGACGGACGCGGCTCGAGCGCGCGCAAGGCCGCCGGGATCGAAGCGCGAACGCATCGTTATCCCCAGAGCGCGCTGACCGCGCTTCTCGCCCATACGCGCCCGCACGACGATTATACGAGCGAGTTTCACACCCGACAGGGGCCGTTCACCCTCGTTCCCCTGCCCGCGGCGCCAGGCGCGCGATGGCGCTCCAGTCTCGTCTGGGTGATGTCCCCCGCCGAGGCGGCGCGGCGCGCCGCGCTCGACGACGAAGCGCTCGCCGGCGAGATCGAGCGCCAGGCGCGCTCGCTGCTCGGCGCGATGCGCGTCGAGGGCGAGCGCGGCGTCTTCCCGATGGCGCGCCAGATCGTCGCGCGGCTGACCGCGACGCGTCTCGCCCTGGTGGGCGACGCGGCGCACGCTTTTCCCCCGATCGGCGCGCAAGGGCTCAATCTCGGCCTGCGCGACGTCGAGAGCCTTCTCAAGTCGGCGCGCGAGGCCGCGGACGCCGGCGAGGACATCGGCGGCGAGGCGGCGCTCGCGCGCTACGCCCGCTCGCGCGGCCCCGACATCCTGACGCGCACGAGCGCGGTCGACGCCCTGAACCGCTCGCTCATCGCCCGTTTTGCGCCGATCGACGCGGCTCGCGGCCTCGGCTTGGCCGCGCTGGGCGCGATCGGCCCGCTGCGCCGCTTCGTCATGCGCGAAGGGGTGGCGCCGAGGCTCGGGCGGTGAGACGCGGGCGATTGACAGCCCTCCGGCGTTCGCATCTAACTCTTGCGGCTGAGTCATAAGCTCTCGCCAGGGGATGACCGCGTGTCGGCCGCAGGGAGGAGAACGACGTCTCGACGCCGAGGGGTTCGCGCGTTGTCGGCGCGCGATTTTCCGCGCCTGGCCGTCTTCTTCGCCGCCTTCGCGCTGTTCGCCCAGCTCATCGCGCCGCCCCATGCCGCTAGCCCCTACGCGGGACAGGATACCGCCGGCGTCGTCGCGACGCTGAAGGCGACCTTCGGCGACGGCGCGGTCCTGTGTGCGCACGCCGACGACGAGGCGTCGTCGACCTCCCCCGAGCGCCGGCGCGATCGGCGCCCCGAAAACTGCCCCTTGTGCGGGTTCGCGGCGCAGGCAGTGCTGTTCGTCGCGCCGGCGCCGTCCCTTCCCGAGCGACTCGACATCGGCGCGGCGCCCCTGACGGCGCGCGCGCAATTCGGCTGGCGGAAGCCCAGGCCGATCGGATTCGCCCAAGCTCGCGCCCCGCCTCTCGAAGTCTGATCCGAATTCGCCGTGCGCCGCACTGAGCGGCGCGCGTTCCCATTCTCCAGGACTTCGAGGCGACATCCCATGACCCCCGCGACTTCACGAGTCGTCGCCGGCGCTATTCTCGGCGCCGCGGCCGCTCTCTCGCTTTCTCCCGCTTATCCCCACGCCGTCTGCGGCGACCGCATCTTCCCCGCCACGCTCGCCATCGACGATCCCGGCGTCGGCGACGAACTGGCGCTGCCGACCCTGACCTACCTCCCGATGAATTCCGGCGGATCGCAGCAGTTCGACGCGACCTTCAGCTACACCAAGACCATCTTCCCCGGCTTCGGGCTGTCGGTTCAGGACGGGCCCACCTGGCAAAACCCCGGCGGTTACGGCTGGGATAGCCTCAACACCGAGGCCAAATACAACTTCCTCTGCCTTCCCGATCACGAATTGATGGCCTCGCTCGGGATGACGATCATCTGGGGCAATACGGGCACGGGGACCCAGGCTACGCCCTACAACACGTACCAGCCGGTGCTCGACGTCGGCAAAGGCTTCGGCGATTTACCCAAGAGCCTGAACATCCTGCGTCCGTTCGCCGTGACGGCCGAACTCAGCGAGAGCCTGCCGGGCCAAGCCTGGACGAACGGCAACCAGAACTCGACGAACCTCAACTGGGGCTTCACCGTCCAATACAGCCTGCCCTTTTACAATTCGCAGGTCGCCGCGATCGACAACGATTTCTTCAAGCATCTGATCCCGCTTACCGAATTCGCCTTCAGCAAGCCGATCTACAATTTCGCGCCGGGAACCAACCAGACGACCGGCACAATTCAGCCGGGCGCGATCTATATGGCTTCCACGTGGCAGTTCGCGCTCGAAGCGATCGTTCCCATGAACAGCGCGAGCGGCCATGGCGTCGGCGTGGTCGGCGAACTGCACTTCTTCTTCGACGACATCTTCCCCGATTCCCTGGGCAAACCGATTTTTGGAGGTAAGTGATGGCTAGCCGTTCGTTCCTGCGCCTCGGCGCTTTTCTGGCTTTCGTCCTCGCCGCCGGCGTGGCGTTCGCGCATGCGCAACTCGACAAGGCCGTTCCCCCGGTCGGCGGCACGGTCACGTCTCCCAACGAAATACGGCTCAAGTTCACCGAAGGGGTGGAGCCGCGCTTTTCCGGCATTGCGCTGGCCGGGGAGGGCGGCGCGGCCGTGCCGCTCGGTGCGCCCGGCGTCGATCCCGCCGACAACAGCGTCCTGATCGCCAAGGTCGCCAAGACCTTGCCGCCGGGGGTCTACACCGTGACCTGGCACGCCGTGTCGGTCGACACCCACAAGACGCAGGGCAGCTTCAGCTTCACCGTGAAGCCCTGAGCGGCTTTGCTTCGAGAGGATCCGCAGGAGATGCAAATGAATCGCTTCCATGCCGCCTGTCTGGCGCTGGCGCTCGCGCTGAGCGCGGTCCCCGCCCTCGCCCAGGACATCAAGGCGGGCGACCTGACGATCGAAAAGCCCTGGGCGCGCGCGACGCCGAAGGGCGCCCAGGTCGGCGCCGGCTATCTCGAGATTCGCAACGACGGCGCCGCGCCGGACCGGCTGACCGGCGGCTCCGCCGATTTCGCCGGCGTCGAAATCCATGAAATGACGATGCAAGGCGCCGTCATGAAGATGCGCGAGTTGAAAGACGGCCTGGCGATTCCCGCCCACGGCGCAGTGAAGCTCACGCCGGGCGGCTACCACATCATGTTCACGGACCTGAAGCGCCCGCTCGTCAAGGGCCAGAGCGTCAAGGCGACGTTGACCTTCGAACACGCCGGCGCCGTCGTGGTCGATTTCGCGGTGCAAGGCGTCGGCGCCGCCGGCCCCGGCGGCATGACCGGCGGAGACATGAAAGGGATGAAGATGTGAGGCCGGCGCGCGCCGCCTTCGCGGACGGCGAATAGGGGGAAGCCATGGAAGGCGCGCTCGCGCTATGCCGTTTCGCGCATTTCCTGTCGGCGATGGCGCTGTTCGGCGTGAGCCTCTATGTCCGGCTCATCGCCCCGCCCGACCTTAAGCGCGCCCTGGCGCCCGCCGCGCGGCGCATCGCGGCGGTCGCGATCCCGCTCGCCGCGCTCAGCGCCCTCGCCTGGATCGCGCTCGAAGCGGCGTCCATGAGCGATTCCTGGAGCGGCCTCGTCGACGCCGACGCCCTCCAGGGCGTCCTGATGGACACCGCGTTCGGCGCGGTCTGGCAGGGGCGGCTCGTCGTCGCGGTCGCGCTGCTCGTCGCGCTGGGGTTTCGCCGGCACGGTGCGTCGAGCCTGACGCTCGCCCTCTCGGGGCTGTTACTGGCGAGCCTCTGCCTGGTCGGACACGCCTCGATGCAGCACGGCGGCGTCGGCGCGCTCCATCGCGCCAACCACGCGCTCCATCTGCTCGCGACTGGCGCCTGGCTCGGCGGCCTTCTCCCCTTCGTTCTTTGTCTGAAGGCCTATCGCGATCCGGCGCTACGCCGCGACGCGGTGAGCGCGATGCGGCGATTTTCCTTCTGGGGCCAGTTCGACGTCGCGCTCGTCGTGCTGACCGGCGCCGTCAACATCGCCCTGACCAGCGGCGCGCCGCCGTTTCCGCCGACTACTCCCTACCGCGCGCTGCTGTGCGTGAAGATCGCGCTCGCAGCGGCGATGATTGCGATCGCTCTCGTCAACCGCTACGCGCTGGCGCCGCGCCTCAAACCGGACGCTCCCGCGCTACGCATCCTGATGCGGACCAGTCTCGCGGAAGTCGCGCTTGGCGCGACGGTCGTCGCGCTGGTGAGCGTATTCGCCCTGCTCGACCCATTCTAGGCCCGTTCGATGCGGATGACCTGCGGCTTGTCCTTGACCACCCCGTCGGCGACCGCCAGCGCCAGGGCCTCGCGGATCGACGTTTCCGTCGTCGCGTGGGTGATCAGCACGACGGGCGCGATGTCGGTCGACGGGGCGCCCTTGGCGGGGCGCTTCTGCATGATCGCCTCGAGCGAAATCTTGCGATCGCCCATGCGCGTGGCGATCACCGCCATCGAGCCCGGGCGGTCGACGACGGCGAGACGGACGTAATAGCCGCCTTCGTGGCGCTGCATCGGGACGCGTTCGGCGTCCTCCAGGGCCTCGACCGGGCGGCCGAACGCCGGCCCATAGTCGCCGCGCGCAACGTCGACGATGTCGGCGGCGACCGCCGAAGCGGTGGCGTCGCCGCCGGCCCCCGCGCCCACCAGCGTCAGCGCGCCGATCGCGTCGCCGTCGATCGTCACCGCGTTGAGAACGCCCATGGTCTGCGCCAGCGGCTCGGACTTGGCGACCATGGTCGGATGGACGCGCTGCTCGACCCCCATCTGGGTGCGCTCGGCGACGCCGAGAAGTTTGACGCGGTAGCCCAGTTCGTCGGCCGCGGCGAGGTCGGCGAGGGTGATCGTCTGGATGCCCTCGATCGAAACGGCGTCGGCGTCGATCTTGGCGCCGAACGCCAGCGAGGCGAGGATGGCGAGCTTGTGGGCCGAATCGAAGCCGCCGATGTCGAAGGTCGGGTCCGCCTCGGCGTAGCCGAGCCGCTGCGCGTCGGCGAGGCAGACGTCGAACGGCAGCCCGTCGGTCTCCATGCGCGACAGGATATAGTTGCAGGTGCCGTTCAAGATGCCGGAGACGCGGCGAATCGCGTTGCCCGCCAAGCCCTCGCGCAGCGTCTTGACGACGGGAATCCCGCCGGCTACCGCGGCTTCGAACGCCAGCGCCACGCCTTTGGCTTCGGCGAGCCGGGCCAGTTCGAGGCCATGGGCCGCAATCATCGCCTTGTTGGCGGTGACGAGCGGCACGCCACGCTCGAGAGCGGTCTTCGCCGACTCATAGGCCGCGCCGTCGGCGCCGCCGATCAACTCGACGAAGACGTCGATATCCCCTTGCGCGAGGGATCTCGCATCGTCGTAAAAAGCCGCGCCCAGCAGATCGAGACCGCGATCGCGCCGACTGAGGTCGCTGACCCCGACGAGCGTGATTTCGCGACCCGTGCGCGCGGCCAGATCGGCGCGCCGGCGCCCCAACAGCCTGACCAGCGCGGAACCGATAGTTCCGAGCCCTGCGACGCCGACGCGCAGAGGTTTCGTCATTCGATCGACGCCCCACCGAAAAAGCCAACTTCATTAATTCTAGGCTCTCTTGCCCGAATTGTCTCCGGCGATCAACGGGAGCGTCAGCGGTAGCGCTCGATCGCGCTCTTGGCCTTCTTCTTACGCTCCTTGCGCGCGGCGTAGCGGGCGTCGCGATCGAGCTTGCGCTCGTATTCGAGCTTGGCTTCCTCCTCGCGACGAGCCGCATCGGCGGCTTCACGCGCCAGGGCCTCGAGGCGCAGCGCCTCCTGGCGCCCCGCTTCCTCGGCGGCGCGGCGCGCCGCTTCCGCCGCCTCGGCCTCGGCCTTGCGCTTCAGCCGCTCGGCCTCGCGCTCGGCGCGCGCTTCGAGAATCGCGCGGCGCTTGGCCTCGCGTTCGACGACGGCGGGATCGTTGGGATCGTATTTCGGGCGGGAAAGAAATTTCTCGGCCAGCGCCTTGCGGGCCTTGGCGGCGGCGGCCTGACGATCGAGGAAATTATTGCTATTCAGAAACGACATTGCTTCCCTTGAGGATTGTTTCGTTGCGCGCGCTCATGCCACAAACCGGACAAGACGGCAATGCTTTTCGCCGCATTGCAGCAATGCGGCGCGCCGCTGGCTTTCGTCGGCCGCGTCCGCGAGGGCGCCGAGTCGAGCTGGACGCGTGACGCGTCGGGGCCCGTGTAATAAGACAAGGCGATCGCTCCGATTCGAGGCGTTCTCGAACGAGCGAAGCGACGGGCGAACCTGCCGATGACGAACGCGAACTCGAACTGCCTCACCCCGCGGCATCTGCAGCTCTTCGGGGCCATCGTGCAATGGTTCGCGCACTACGAATTGCTGATGCAGGACGTCATGGCGACGGTCGCCGGCTGCGACGCCGCCGCCGTCATGCTGCTGACCCGCCGCCTCGATTTCGCGACCAAGCGCCAGATTCTGCTCGACCTGCTTCGTCACCGGCCGGTTGCGTTGGATCAGTTCGACCGCATTCGCGGCTATCTCGTCATACCCGACAATTTGACGCCGTTGCGCGACAACATCACGCATTCCGCGTGGAAGCCCGGCGCCACCGCGACCGGCGTGCAGCCGAACTGGATTCTGCGCATCCCCCCGAGCGTCAAGCCCGCTCGGGGCGCTCCGGCGACGGCGGGAGCCTACGTCGAGGACGACGAAGACCGAATCGAATACACGCTCGACGATCTCGTCCTGGTCGTCGAGAGTCTCGCGGGAAACTACGCGTTGTTCCAGGCCTACCTCAGGCAGGTCGATCTCGTCCGCGGGCGGGATTGAGCGGCGGTCCCTCGGGCGCGATTCGCCAGTCTGGGGTAAGGTCCGATCGCTATCGCTTAAGTCGACTCGCGAAACGGCCGCGCGCGTTGCGGCGACGGCGCGGGAAGCGGGCTTCGGATCGTGCGGTTCCGTCCAGGACGGCGGCGTCGTGTTTCTGTCGCATGGCGTCGAGGTCGACGAAACGGGGAAGAATCGATCCACCTACATCCGTAAGAGGGCTGCGAGATGGTGTTTCAGCGCTTCAGGCGATTGGTCGCGTCCCCCTCGAAGGCGCCGCGATTCGGCCGGCCGGCCAAGGTGGCCAAGGCGATCGACCCTCGCGAATACGCCGCCCCCTTCATCGAGCACATGGTCGTGGCGATGTTCGTGCTCGATCACGAGGGGCGCGTCATCGTCTGGAACGAGGCGTGCGCGCGCTTGACCGGGCTCCCGGCCTCGAAGGTGCTCGGCACCAAGGATCACTGGAAGGGTTTTTATCTCGCCGCGCGCCCGTGCCTCTCCGATCTCGCGCTCGAAGGCGGCGAAGCGAAGATCGGCACGCTCTACGCCGCGCAACGTCAAGCCCAACAGGGCGACAGGGAGGACGGACGGCTGCGCGCCGAGAACTGGTGCGATTTGCCGCGCGGCGTGCGCGTCTATCTCGCGATCGACGTCGGCCCGATTCGCGACGATAACGGCAAAGTCATCGCCGTGGTCGAAACTCTCCAGGACGTGACGTCGCAGAAAGAGGCGGAAATGGCCATGGCGGCGGAGCGCGAGGAACAGGTCCAGCGCCTCGAAACCGTCCGCTCCGCGCTCGGCGCCGGCCTGTCGCAACTGGCGAACGGCGATCTCGTCTCCCGGGTCGAGACCCGGCTGCACGAAGGCGCCGAACAGTTGCGGCTCGACTTCAACAACGCCGTCGAGGCTTTGCGCAAGACGCTGGCGACGATCGTCGCGGCGGCGCAGCATATCCGCGGGGGAACCGAGGACATTTCGACGGCGACGTCCGATCTTTCGAAACGGACCCAGCACCAGGCCGCCAACCTCGAGAGAACGGCGACGGCGGTCGCGCAGATCACCGGAACGGTCGAGAAGACCGCGGAGGTCGTCAAGCACGCGCGCGTCGTGGTCTCGACCGCCAAGGTCGACGCGGAAAAGAGCGGCACCGTCGTTCGCCAGGCGATGGAGGCCATGGGCGGCATCGAAAAATCGTCGAAGCACATCGGCCAGATTATCGGCGTCATCGACGAGATCGCGTTCCAGACCAATCTCTTGGCCTTGAACGCGGGGGTCGAGGCGGCGCGCGCCGGCGACGCCGGCCGGGGCTTCGCCGTGGTCGCCTCCGAAGTGCGCGCGCTGGCGCAACGCTCGGCCGAAGCCGCCAAGGAAATCAAAGGACTGATTTCCTCGTCGACGGCGCAAGTCGACCTCGGCGTCGATCTGGTGGCCCAGACCGGCCAGGCGCTGGAGCGGATCGTGGCGCAGGTCGTCGAGATCGACAACGTGGTGTCCAACATCGCCGCCAGCGCCCAGGAGCAGGCGACGGGCCTGCGACAGGTCGACGCCGCGGTGAAGCAAATGGATCAGGCGACCCAGCAGAACGCCGCGATGGCCGAGGAGACGACGTCGTCGGCGCGCTCGCTGGCCGAGGAGACGGAGCAATTGGGCCGACTGATCGGGCGCTTCCAGATCGGCGCGGCCGCGCCGTCCGCCGCTCGCGCGGCGCCGCAAAGGCCGGCGTCGCGCGCGGTCCGCGCCGCGGCGCGCTGAGCGGCGGGGCCGCGGCCTCGACGACGCGACGGCGGCGCACGCCCGTGCGGTAAAATGTCGCATCTCACGCTCGCATTGAGGTATTGCCATTTCATCCAGTGGCGCACTATTTCACGGCCGCGAAGTGGACACCCGCAATGATCCACTCGCATCGCAGAGCGCGCCGCGTACCGTACCGTGCTAGAGCCCGCAGCCTTGCGCTGCGGGCGTTTTTCTGTCTGGCGATCGATACGGCATGCCGCCGGCGCGCCGCGATCGCAGGGCCGCGCGCCTTGGGCCATCCGCTCCGATAATCGACAGCGCGTCGACGTCTCGACCGTCCTTGCCGGCCAGAGGCCCGCAATCGAAGACGTCGACGAAGGCGTTTGGATCGTCGGATTCGTGCGCCGCGATCTCGGCTTCGTCGATCCGGAGCAGACAACCTCGACAGCCCGTTCGCCCGAGGTTGCCACCCGTGTCTCAGCTCCGGACAGAGGCAAGATTGGTCGGAGTGGCGGGATTCGAACCCACGACCCCTTGTCCCCCAGACAAGTGCGCTAACCGGGCTGCGCTACACTCCGACGACGCGCCTTATAGGCAAGGCGGGCGGCGCTGGCAATGCTCGGGCGTGCAATCGCCGAGCGACTAGAGCGCGTCTTAAGAAAAGTGGGAACCGGTTTTCCGATAAAGACGCGCACCACGAAGAACTTCGAGCCGATCCCGATTCCATCGAAACGGGATCGGCTCTAATGCGCGCGCGCCTGGGCGAGAACTCTTTCCGCCTCGCGCAGATCGGCCAGGATAGCGCGCAACGCCGCCAGATCCGCCGTCGACAGCCGATCGAGGCTCGGCGCCGAAGGCGCCTCGGCGGCCTGCGCTCGCGTCGGCGCGTCCTCGGCCCCCTCGCGCGGCGGGTCGGCGCGCGCCGGCTCGATCCGTTCGCGCGCGACGCTGCGGGCGAGGCCTGGGACGCCTTGCTCGCGCAGCAATTTCTGCACGCCCTTGATCGTGTAGCCTTCGCCGTAGAGAAGCTCCTTGATCGCGCGCAGGAGTTCGACGTCGTCGGGCCGATAGTAGCGCCGTCCGCCGCCGCGCTTGAGCGGCTTGATCTGGGGAAAGCGCGTTTCCCAGAAGCGCAGCACGTGCTGCGGCAGGTCCATGTCTTCCGCGACTTCGCTGATGGTGCGAAACGCTTCAGGGCTCTTGTCCATGCCGTTCGGATCGCGTCGCCGCATCCCCCTCCCCTCAGCTCGGCCGGTCGGCGCCGTTGGGCTGGCCGTTGATGCGCGACTTCAACACGTTGGAAGGCTTGAAGACCATCACGCGGCGCGGCAGGATCGGCACTTCCACGCCGGTCTTCGGATTGCGCCCGATGCGTTGGCCTTTCGAGCGCACGACGAAGGAGCCGAACGAGGAGAGCTTCACGGTCTCCCCGCGCGCGGCCGCGTCGCAGATCTCGTCGAGAACGGCTTGAACCAGTTCCGCCGACTCGGTGCGCGACAGGCCGACGCGATTGTAGACGACTTCGGACAAGTCGGCGCGGGTGACGGTCCGCCCGGACGCACGGTCGCTCTTTGCTACGGACATGACACCCCCAGTATGTTCATGACCGCGAACGCCGTGCTGACCTTGCCCGCGAGGCGCCAGCGCGATTGGCTCCAAAGAACGATTGAACGCCGCGATCCGAACAGCGAGGTTACACCAAAAGCGGCGCGAGGGGAAAGCCGTTTGCCGCCGCCTCGCCGTTCGACGACGCACGAGGCGTCACGCTTCGCCTGGGAAAGCCCGACATCGGCCGTAGCGTTCGGGCGCGGAGCCTGCTACGCGGACTCGGCCCCGGCGCAACGGTGAAAGTCTTTTCAGGAAAACGCATGAGCCCTTCGCCCGAAACACCCGCCGGCCGCGTCGCGCTCGTAACGGGCGCGTCGCGCGGCATCGGCCGAGCCGTCGCGCTCGCCCTCGCCGCCACGGGCGCCCATGTCGTCGCCCTGGCGCGAACCCAGGGCGCGCTCGAAGAGCTCGACGACGCGATCCGCGCGCTGCGGCCGCAGGCCGAGAATCCCGCGACCCTGGTTCCCTGCGATCTCAGCGATCACGCGGCGATCGACCGGCTCGGCGAAGCCCTCTACCGTCGCTGGGGCCGCCTCGACGTCCTCGTCGGCGCCGCCGGCGCGCTCGGCCCCCTGTCGCCGCTGCATCACGTCGACCCCAAGCAATGGGATGAGGTCTTCAGCCTCAACGTCACCGCCAACTGGCGCCTGATCCGCGCGCTCGATCCCTTGTTGCGTCAATCTCCCGCCGGCCGGGTGGTCTTCGTCACCTCCGCGGCGGCGAGCCGCGCGGAGCTGCGCGCCTATTGGGGCCCCTACGCGGTCTCCAAGGCGGCGCTCGACGCGCTCGCCCGCACCTACGCCGCCGAGACCGTCAACACCTCGGCGATCCGCGTCATGCTGGTCAATCCCGGCCCCTTGCGCACGCGCATGCGCGCGAGCGCGATGCCCGGCGAGGACCCGCAGAGCCTGCGCACGCCCGAAGAGCTCGCCCCGAAGATCGTCGCGCTGTGCTCGCCCGATTGGCGCGAAACCGGCAAGCTCTACGATTTTCCGCACGACCGGGTGATGAGCTTCGCCCCGCCCGCGTGAGGGCGGGAGCCATTGCGTCGACGCGCCGATACCCCCGCACGACGGCCGGCCGGCGCCGGAATTGGAAGATCGGCGGCCTCTCCTTGCCGAGCTTGCGAGCCCGGTCGGGAACGGGCGTGGAATGGGCGCAGTCCACCACTTCGTCGTCTTTCCCGTTCCTATCGCGGGCCCTGAGACAGGGCCAGGCGCACGCCAAAGCCGATCAGCAGCGAGGCGAAGACCCATCGCTGCAGCGCCTGTACGAACGGATGACGCGCGAACCGCCGGCCGAGCGCCGCGCCCGCGCCGACGTAAACGAGATCGAACGCGACGCCGACGCCGACGAGGACCACTCCCAAGAGGAGGAATTGCCCCGGCGCGCTCCCATGCTCCGGCCGAATGAATTGCGGCAGCAGCACCGAGCAGAACAGCAGCGCTTTGGGATTGAGGAGGTTGGTCAGGAGGCCGCGACGGGCGGCGGCCGGATAGGATCGCGCCACGCCGCCGGTCCGATTCGCCGCCCGTTCCGGCAGGAGGGACCGAGCGCGATAGATTCCGACGCCAAGCCATATGAGATAGGCCACACCGGCAAGACGCACGATCTCGAACGCCCACGGGGCCGTCCTGAGCAAGGCGGCGAGCCCGATCGCTGCAAGGAACACATGGACGGCGCGCGCGAGGGCGAGCCCGATCGCGGCCGCGATCGCGTGCGCTCGCCCTTGCAGAGCGCCGGTTTGCAGGATCAGCACCATGTCCGGCCCCGGGACCAGATAAGCGACGGCGAGCGCGCCGACGAACATCCAGAGATCAGCCATGCGCCGGCCCGTCCGCTTCCTCGTTTCCGCAATGGAACTCTAGCGCCGGATGCGCTGGCGTGTCCTTGCGAATTGTGCTTTGAATCGTCATCAAATTGGCATATCGCGCCAATCAATGAGCCTACTTTCCCATTAGGATGCCATGATGAAGCTGGATTCGATAGACCGCCGGATTCTGGCCGCGTTGCAGCGGGACGCCCGACTGACCAACGTGCAACTCGCGGACGAAGTCGGCCTTTCGCCATCGCCATGCCTGCGTCGGGTTCGGATTCTGGAGAAAGCCGGCGTGATCGGCGGCTATCACGCGAGACTCGATCGCGGCGCCGTGGGTCTCGGATTGACCGTATTCGTGGGCATCAAGGTCGAGCGTCACCATGACGAGCCGGCGGCGGCGTTCCGCAAGGCGGTGCGGGAGTTGCCGGAAGTCGTCTCTTGCCATCTGGTGTCGGGCGAGGCCGATTTTCTGTTGGAGGTCGTCGTTCCGGATCTCGCCGGCTACGAACGCTTCCTGACCGGAACGCTGCTCAAACTGCCCGGCGTCAGCGACATCCGCAGCAACTTCGCGATCCAGACCGTGAAGCCTCAGGGTTCGCTTCCGCTGGATCATCTGCCGAACGGGCAAACGTCGCCAAACTCCTGATATTCTCGATAGGGGCTTCACCGTCGAGACGGCGCGGCTATCCCCGCGGCGACGCTTGCTTGCGAGTGCCCCCTCTTCGCGGCCGGCCCTTGCAGCCGCCCGAGCTCCGTCGCCCCGCCGCGAAGGGAAATTCCAGGTGGCGCGCAGCCGATTTTCCTTGCGCTTCGCCCGCGCTCGTCTATAAGCCGCGCGACCGAAGCGTCCCGCTGGGGGCTGAACGGAAGGCCGTGGCCGAACCTCAACGGTTCGGGCGCGGCAGGGCGAAAAGCCCGGCTTCCCGTGTTCCCGCCTTCGAACGATCCGCCTCGAGCCTTTCCAACGGGCTCGAAGGGCTCAGCGTGGGACGCCTCGCAACACGGCTAAGGAAAGGCTCACCATGGCTCTCTACGAGCATGTCTATCTGGCGCGTCAGGACGTGACCGCGCCGCAAGTCGAAGCGCTGACCGAACAGCTCAAGTCCACCATCGCCGCCAACGGCGGCTCGGTCTCCAAGGTCGAGGCGTGGGGTCTCAAATCGCTGGCGTTCCGCATCAAGAAGAACCGCAAGGCCTATTTCACGCTGATGAACATCGACGCGCCGCCGGCGGCGATCGTCGAATTGGAGCGTCAGCTCGGCCTCAACGAAGACGTCATCCGTTATCTCACGCTGCGCGTCGACGAGCACGAAGTCGCGCCGTCCGCGATGCTGCGCAAGCGCGAGGACGGCGAGCGCGAGGAGCGCGGCGGACGCGGCCCGCGCGGCGACCGCCCGGACCGTGGCGATCGTCCCGATCGTGGCGAGCGTCCCGAGCGTCCCCGTCGTCCGCGTGACGACGCCCAAGCTGGAGCATTCTGATGGCGACCGCGCCCCGCCGCCCCTTCTTCCGCCGCCGCAAGTCCTGCCCGTTCACCGGCGCCAATGCTCCCAAGATCGACTACAAGGACACGCGCCTGCTGTCGCGCTACATTTCCGAACGCGGCAAGATCGTGCCCTCGCGCATCACCGCGGTCTGCGCGGCCAAGCAGCGCGAACTCGCCCAGGCGATCAAGCGCGCGCGGTTCCTGGGCTTGCTGCCCTACGTCATTCGTTGACGAACGCCGGCGCGCCCGGCGCGCCGCGACGATCAAGACGTCCCGCGCCGGCGATTTCCGTGCGGGCCGAGTTGGGAATGGCGGGCCGCGCCCGCCTCTCCCTAACCGCTTCGAACCGCGGGACAGCGTGAACGTCATGGTGAACCGAATTGGCGTCCCGGTCGGCGCCGGCCTCGCCTCCGCTCTGTTGTTCGTCGTCACCATGAAGGGGACGGCGATCGCCATGGCGCTGGCCTATCTCGCGCCGCTGCCGATCATGATCGCCGCGCTCGGCTGGGGCGCCCTCAGCGGCGTGTTGGCCTGCGTCATCGCCTGCGCCGGCGTCGCGGTCGTCGTCGAACCGCTTTCCGGCCTCTTGTTCGCTCTGACCATCGCCCTGCCCGGCTGGGCGCTCGCCTCGTTCGCGATTTCGCCCGGCGCCCGGCTTCCCTGGCGCAGGGGCGCCGCGCCGCCGTCGGAATGGACGTCGGTCGGCGCGATCGTCACCCTCGCCGCCGCGCTCGGCGCCCTTGTCAGCCTGGGCGCGCTCGTCGCGCTGGTCGTGATCTACGGCGGCTACGAGAAGGGCCTGCAGTCCTTCGCCGAGGCGCTCGAACCGGCGATCGAGGAGGCCGCCGGCGGGGCCGCGCTCCTGCCCGAGGGCGAAACCGCGAGCGACCTGGCGCTGAGCCTCGTGCGCCTTGCGCCGGCCGCGATCGCGGGATCGACGCTGTTGATGTTCTGCGTCAATCTCTACGCGGCCGCGCGCTCGGCGGCGTTGTCGCATCGCTTGCGCCGTCCGTGGCCCGATCTGCCCACCCAATTCATCCTGCCGCCGGCGCTCGCCGCGCTCGCCCTCGCCGCGCTGGCGCTGGCCTTCGCCCTGCCCGCGCCGGCGAGCCAATTCGCCTGGATCGTCGCCGGCGCCCTCGGCGCCGCCTTCGCGCTGCAGGGGCTGGCCGTGCTGCACGCGCTGTCGCGCGATCTGCCGCTGCGCCCCTGGCTGCTCGCGGCGCTCTATGTCTGCTGCTTCATCCGCTCGAACTGGATCTTGCCGGCGATCGCCATCCTCGGCCTGATCGAGAGCTTCGCGTCGCTGCGCGCCCGCGCGGCGGCGAGCAAATCGAAAGTGTGAATCCCGACCGCGGGTCGATCAAAGGAGAATGTCATGGAAGTGATCTTGTTGGAGCGCGTCGCCAAGCTCGGCCATATGGGCGACACGGTGCGCGTGAAGGACGGCTTCGCCCGGAACTTCCTGCTGCCGCGCGGCAAGGCCTTACGCGCCACCGAAGCGAACAAGAAGAAGTTCGAGAGCCAGCGCGCCGATCTCGAAGCGCGCAATTACGAACTCAAGAGCGACGCCGCCGAAAAGTCGGCCATCCTCGACGGCAAGAGCTTCATCATCATTCGCCAGGCCGGCGAAACCGGGCAGCTCTATGGCTCGGTTTCGGCTCGCGACATCGCGGAGGCGATCACCGCCGCCGGGTTCCCCACCCATCGCAACCACATCTCGCTGCTGCACCCGATCAAGGCGCTCGGCCTGCACAAGACGCCGGTTCATCTCCATCCCGAGGTCGAGGCCAACGTGACGATCAACGTCGCGCGCTCACCCGAACAGGCGGAACGCCAAGCCAAGGGCGAGGATCTCACGGTGCGCGAGGAAACCTCGATGGACGATCTCGGCCTCGAGGTCGGCAAGGCCCTGGCCGACGCCGGCCCCGGCGAAAGCATGTCGCGCGAGTAAGGGCGAGTCGCGCGTTCCGCGCTCAGGCGAAGCGGAATTCGCTGACGTGGCAGTATTCGCTGTCGGGGCGCAGCACGCAAGGGCTGAAATGGCGCCGATTGGGCGAATCCGGGAACGCCTGCGGCTCCAGGCAGAGGCCGGCGTGCGGGCCGTAATGCGCGCCCTCGAGCCCCGGTGCCGGGCAATCGAGCTTCGCCGCGTCGTAGACCTGCACGCCCGGCTCCGTGCTGTGCAGCTCCAGCGTCAGGCCGTTCGCCGGCGAGCGCAGCTTGGCGATCGGCGCGAGCCCGGTTTCGTCGGGCACATGCGAGGCGACGAAATTCGTGTCGTAGGCCTGCCCCGAGGCGTGGCGGATCGGCCGCGCCTGGCGAAAGTCGTAGGGCGTGCCCGCGACCGAGCGGATTTCGCCGGTGGGGATCAGCTCGGCGTCGGTCGGCGTGTAGAAATCGCTGACCAGCGTCAATTCGTGGTCGCGCACGTCGGACGAGCCGTCGAGATTGAAATAGGCGTGCTGGGTGAGGTTGACGATCGTCGGCCGGTCGCATTGTGCGCCGAGCTCGACGCGTAGGGTCGCGGGCTCGATGAGCCGGTAGACGCAGGTCGCGGTCAAGGCGCCGGGAAAGCCGGCGTCGCCGTCAGGCGATTCGAGGGTGAGCGTGACCGAGGACGCGTCGACGCTTCCCAGTTTCCATATTTTCCGGCCGAAGCCGTTCGGTCCGCCGTGCAGCGTGTGCTTTTCCTCCGGCTTGCGCTCCAACTCATAGAGGGTCCCGTCCAACGCGAACCGGCCGTTGGCGATGCGGTTGGCGAAGCGGCCGGGAACCGCGCCGAAACTGGGGGAATGCTCGAGATAGTCGCCGATCGTGTTGAGCCCCAGCGTCACGCGCTGCGGGCCTCGCGCCGAGGGAACGACGAGGTCGCGCAGCACCGCGCCCCAACTGAGAATCTTGGCGCTCGCCCCCGCCTTCGACGCGATCGCGATCTCGAAGACCGCCGCCTGGCCGATCTCGCCGAACAGATGCACGCTCATCGATTCCCCCTCGCGGGCGACCTCGGTTTATGATCCTCCATCGCGCCGCTCGCCGCAAGAAGCTTCGCAGCGCGCCGTCCCTTCACGCCAGATGGGCGCGCGCGGCGGCGAACACGGCGCGAAACATCTCCGGCGTCAGCACGCCGGTGTTCGTATTGTAGCGCGAACAATGATAACTATCGAACAGGACGAAGGCCGCGCCGTCGAGAGCGTGGCGCGCGCCGTGGGCGAAGGACAATCGCGCCGGGCGCAGATCGAGCGCGCGCGCCACGCTGTCGTGGGCGATCCGCCCGAGGGCGACGATCGCCTTAAGGCGCGGCAGGCTGCGGATCGCGCGGGAAAGATAGGGCCGGCACGCGGCGATTTCCGCCGGCGTCGGTTTGTTCTCGGGGGGGACGCAGCGCACCGCGTTGACGATCGCGCAATCGCGCAAGACGAGCCCGTCGTCGGGCCGCCGGTCGTAGACGCCGCGCGCGAAATCGAATTCGAGCAGCGTCGCATAAAGGAGCTCGCCGGCGCCGTCGCCGGTGAACGGTCGCCCCGTGCGATTGGCGCCGCGCAAGCCCGGCGCCAGGCCGACGACGAGCAGGCGCGCGTCGCGATCGCCGAAGGATTCGACCGGCGCGTTGCGCCAGTCGGGATAGGCGGCGCGATTGGCGGCGCGAAATCGCGCCAGCCGCGCGCAGGCCTGGCAATCCGACGGGGGACTGGCGTCAAAGGCCACGACGCGCGCGCCGGCTAATCGCGCGTAACGTCGTCGGCGGGCTGCTGCTGGCTCGGCGCGAACGAACCCTGGCGCCTGGGCTCGCTCATGCGCGCCGCCCGCTCGCCGGGATCGCGGCCGATACGCGCCATCAGTTGCGTCAGGTCGACGAATTCGTCGGCCTGGCGGCGCAACTCGTCGGCAACCATCGGCGGCTGGGTGGCGACGGTCGAAACGACGGAAACACGCACGCCCTGACGCTGCACCGCCTCGACGAGCGAGCGGAAATCGCCGTCGCCGGAGAACAGCACCATCTGGTCGATATGCGGCGCCATTTCCATCGCGGTGACCGCGAGCTCGATGTCCATGTTGCCCTTGACCTTCCGGCGTCCGGCCGAATCGACGAATTCCTTGGTCGGTTTGGTGACGACGGAATAGCCGTTGTAGTCGAGCCAGTCGACGAGCGGCCGGATCGACGAATATTCCTGATCGTCGACCAGGGCCGTGTAGTAGTAGGCGCGAATGAGGCGGCCCTTGGCTTGGAATTCTTTTAAGAGACGCTTGTAATCGATATCGAAGCCGAGCGATTTCGCGCTGGCGTAGAGATTGGCGCCGTCGATGAAGAGGGCGATGCGTTCCTGTTCCGGCATGGTCTCGATCATTTCGTGGCTGGAAAGAATCTGAAATTCAACAAGAGCATAGATAGACGGCCGGGCGCGCCGCGCAACCTCGCGGCGAAAAAAATGCGTTGGGCCGGCGGGCGCGCGCGACGGCGCCGACTCGTCGCCGCTTCATTGTGCGGCGTTGCGGCCTACGCTATGCCTCTTTCGCGAGACGTCGAGGGTCCGGCGAGCGGCGCGGGGCCTCGGGAACGGCGACGCCGAGGGGGACGATGATGAAGCTGGTTCGTTACGGAAGGCCGGGCAAGGAAAAGCCGGGCCTCATCGACGCCGCCGGCAAGCTGCGCGCCTTGAGCGAAATCATCGACGACATCGATGGCGAAACGCTTTCGCCGCGCGTTCTGTCGCGGCTCGCCAAGATCAAGCCGGAGTCGCTGCCGGCGGTGCGCGGCAAGCCGCGCCTGGGGCCGTGCGTCGGCAAGGTCGGCAATTTTCTCGCTGTCGGCCTGAATTACGCCGACCATGCCGCCGAATCGGGCATGCCGATCCCCAAAGAGCCGATCCTGTTCACCAAGGCCCCTTCGTGCATCGTCGGCCCCAACGACGACGTGGTGATTCCCAAGGGATCGGAGAAGACCGACTGGGAGGTCGAACTGGCGATCGTCATCGGCTCGCGCGCCAGCTATGTCGGCGAGCGCGACGCGCTGGCGCACGTCGCCGGCTTTTGCGTCTGCAACGACGTCTCCGAGCGCGCCTTCCAACTGGAGCGCGGCGGCGGGCAATGGGTCAAGGGCAAGGGCTGCCCGACCTTCGGACCGCTGGGGCCCTGGCTGGTCACCGCCGACGAGATTTCTGATCCGCAGAAGCTCGCGATGTGGCTCGACGTCAACGGCGAGCGGATGCAGAGCGGTTCGACCGCGACGATGATCTTCGGCGTGCGCACCCTCGTCTCCTACGCCTCGCAATTCATGATCCTGGAGCCGGGCGACGTCATCACCACCGGCACGCCGCCCGGCGTCGGCATGGGCAAGAAGCCGCCGCGCTTCCTCAAGCCCGGCGACACCATCTCGCTCGGCGTCGACGGCCTGGGACAGCAGGCGCAGCGCGTCATCGCCTGGAGCCGGAGCGCCTGAGCCGCGATGAAGGCGATGAGGTCGGCGATCGGCGCGATTTTCGCCGCGCTCTACGCGGCCGCGTTCGGCGCGGCCTACCTCGATTACCTCGGCAAGGCGGGGCAATGGCTCGCCGACATCTGGCTGGTCCTCGTCGCCCTGCCCTTCACGATCGCGATGCGCTGGCTCGCCGGCGGCTCGTTCGATTTCTCCGGCGACGCGACGGCCAAGGTGATCGCCGCGGCGGCGTTCTGCTGCGCCCTGGCCTACCTCGCCGGCGCCCTCGTCGAAGCCGTCTTGCGCGCTGTTTTTCGTTTTGCGACAATCTGTTGGTGAAAAGCCTAGAGACCCAACATCAACTTCAGATTCTGCACCGCCGCGCCCGAGGCGCCCTTGCCGAGATTGTCCAGCTTGGCCACCAGCACCGCCTGGCGGCGCGCCTCGTTGGCGTAGACAAGGATGTGCAGATCGTTGGTTCCGTTGAGCGATTCTGGCTCGAGGCGAAGCAGCTTCGCCGTTTCGGCCTCGTTTCCCACGCGGACGTAGCGCTGCCCGCGATAATGCTCGGCGAGCGCCGCGCGCAAGTCGGCACCGCTCGGCTTGCCCGCCAGGGCGTCGAGCTGCAGGGGCACGCTGACGAGCATCCCCTGGCGGAAATTGCCGACGCTGGGGACGAACAGCGGCCGCGAGGCGAGGCCGGAATAGAGGTGGATTTCCGGCATGTGCTTGTGCTCGAGGGCGAGGCCGTAAAGCTCGAAGGGCGGCGCGCGGCCGCTCTCGTAGGCCTCGATCATCGCCTTGCCGCCGCCCGAGTAGCCGCTGACCGACTGAATCGTGATCGCGGCGTCCTTGGGGATGAGGCCGGCGGCGGTCAGCGGGCGCAGCAGCGCCACCGCGCCGGTGGCGTGGCATCCCGGATTCGTCACCTTGCGTGCGCGCGCGATCGCTTGGCTCTGCCCTTCGATCAGCTCGGGAAAGCCGTAGGTCCAGCCCGGCGCGACGCGATGCGCCGAGGAGGCGTCGATGACGCGCGGCGCCTTTTCGCCCATGGCGTCGATCAAGGCCGCCGTCTCCTTGGCCGCTTCGTCCGGCAGGCAGAGGATGACGACGTCGACCTCGGCGAAAGCGCGCAGCTTGGCCGCTCGGTCCTTGCGCTCAGCGGCCGGCAGGCTGCGCAGCGCGACGCCTTCGACGCCGGCGAGCTTGTCGCGAATCTGCAAGCCGGTCGTCCCGGCTTCGCCGTCTATGAAAATCGTGGCTGTCATGATCGTCTCGGAAGAATGGTCAACGCGGCGTCGCGCGGCTCAAGGGCCTCGCGAGGGAAAAAGCGGTCAGCGTCGGCGGAGTCGAGCGGCGATCATACGATTTTCTTGCTACATCGGCGCGGCGGCGTCAAGGCACAGCAATTCTAAAAGTAGCGCATTTTCAGGATTCCCAAACCGCGGGAAAAATGATTCACGGTAGGGGTGAAGCTTTTGCCGTCCCTTCTTGCGGGCTTGAAGGCGGTTTGCGCCGCCTTTCCGGACTCCCGGGGAGGACGCGGCGGCAATATCGCCGTGGCCGACTTCGGGCTGTCGGCCTTCGCCATGTTTTTCATGCAGAGCATCCGCGACATGCTCGACGAGGCGGACCCGGCGCTTTTGCAGCCCTGTTTCGAGCGTCTGGAAAAGCTGCTCGCCGAGCCGCCCATGCGCCAAGCCTTCGGCCGGCTGGGCGGAAGGACTCTCGTCGCCTGGGACGGAACCGAGTATTTCTGCTCGCAGAAGCTCGGCTGCCCGCATTGCCTCACGCGCAAGCGCTCCAACGGCAAGACCGAAAACTATCATTCCATGCTGGCGGCGACGGTCGTGGCGCCCGGCCACGCGTTCCGCTGATGCCGGAGTTCATCGCGCCCCAGGACGGCGCTTAAGAAACAGGACTGCGAGCGCAACGCCGTCAAACGCTGGTTCGCCAAGCACGGCGCACGGCTTTCGCCGTTGCGCCCCGTCTATCTCGGCGACGATCTTTTCGCTTGTCAGCCCGTCGCCAAAATGGCGGCGGACAATGGCGGCGATTTTCTCTTCACCTGCAAGGAAAGTTCGCACAAGACCCTGTACGATTTCATCGACGGCGCCGAGGTTGCGCGTCACGAAGAAAAAGTGCGCAGAGGCAAGACGACCGATACGTTCCGCTACCGCTGGATCGAAGCCGTGCCGCTGCGCGAGGGCAAGGATGCGATGCTGGTCAACTGGATCGGCTTCGAGATCGTCGACGCCAAAGGCCGCGTCAAATACACCATGGCCTGGGTCACCAGCCTGCCCGTGTCAAAGAATAATGTCGCTGAAATCGCCACCTGCGCCAGGGCGCGATGGAAGATCGAGAACGAGAGCTTCAACGTGATGAAAAATCACGGCTACGAACTCGAACACAATTTCGGTCACGGCAAACGTTTCCTGGCGATGACGATGGCCGCGCTCAACCTGCT
>JBEKLU010000001.1:0-141329 GCA_050010035.1 Roseiarcus sp. | reverse complement strand
CCGCAGACCTACGGCGTGCCGATCGAAGAGATTCAGCGCGGCATCAAGAACGGCGTGCGCAAGATCAACATCGACACCGACAATCGCATGGCGATCACCGGCCAGATCCGCCGCGTGCTGCAGGAGCACCCGGAGGAGTTCGATCCGCGCAAGTATCTCAAGCCGGCGATCGAGGCGATGGTGAAAGTCTGCAAGGCGCGCTTCGAGGAGTTCGGCACGGCGGGAAACGCCTCGAAGATCAAGCGCATCGTCACCACCGCGGAAATGGCCAAGCGCTACGCCAGCGGCGAGCTCGACCCGAAGTTCGGCTGACCGAGGCAGCGCAGTAGACCTTGTAGACGCGACCGCTGGTCGCGTCCGGCGCGCAACGCCTCCTTTCGTGGACGTCGCCGAACGAGCGCGGCCAACGGCCGCGCCTACAAACGGCTCGACTGAGAGAATTCGTTCGGATCTGGTATTGGGGCTTCAATGAACTGACGGGACGGCCGCGGCGTGATTTCGTTCAAGACCATCCTCGCTCGCGCGGAAAAGCGCAAAGGCGGCGCTGAGCCGCTGGAGCGGCTGCTGCCGCCCAAACCCGACGCCAAGGCGCTCGCCGCGCTCGGCGATGACCGCGTCCTCGCCGAGATGACCAAGCGGGTGTTCTCGGCGGGCTTCGCCTGGAGGGTGATCGAGGCCAAGTGGCCCGGCTTCGAGGAGGCGTTCCTCGGCTTTCAGCCGGCGCGCCTCGTGTTCGAGCCCGACGAGTTCTGGGACAGGCTCACCTCGGATACGCGCATCGTGCGCAACGGCGCCAAGATCATGTCGGTGCGCACCAACGCGCGCTTCGTGACGGACGTGGCGCGAGAGCACGGCAGCTTCGGAAGGTTCCTCGCGGCTTGGCCGTCCGCGGACGAGATCGGGTTGCTCGAGCTCATCGCCAAGCGGGGCAGTCGGCTCGGCGGCGCCACCGGCCAGATGACGCTGCGCTTTCTCGGCTGGGACGGGTTCGTGACCTCGAAGGACGTCGTCGCCTGCCTGCGCGACGCAGGGCTGGACGTGGCGGAGGAGATCAAGTCGAAGCGCGACCTCGCCAAGGCGCAGGCGCAGTTCAACGCCTGGGCCGAGGAGACCGGCCTGCCTTACACGACCCTGTCGCGAATCTGCGCCATGTCGATCGGCGAGAATTATGCGGCGCATGAACGCCGTGGTTTCGCGGATGACGCGGGTTGACGGCGCCGGCGCCGCACGCGCTGCGACGGGCGCTCGTCACCGGTTAAGGCCGGGCCCCGAGCAGCGCCGCCGCGATCGCTTCCCATTCCGCGTCGAGCGCGCCCTCGCCGACCGGCTTTCCCGCCCGCCGATACCAATAGGCGGCGTTGCCGGCGTCGCCCTCCTTGCGATGGAGATAGGCGTGGACCCAGCAGCCGGCCGCGCCTTCGTCCTCCTGGGCGAGCCGGTGCGCGCCGTCCCAGTCGCCCTTGGCGTCGCGCCATAACGCCTGCAACGCCAAGCCGAGGTCGGGCGGCGGCGTCGCGCCGGCGAGCGAGGCGCGCAGAGCGGCGAGGTCCATGCGGGGCTCCTTGCCAGGAGGCGCCGGACGCCCGACGCGCCGCCAGCCTTCCCTAGCCGAGCGCAATTGTCTAGGCGAAGCGGAGCGATGGCCTCGGCGCAGCGCCGAGTGGTGAGGATCTGACGCTTGGTTCTCGGCTCCGCTCGTCTGCCATGGTGGAGAGCGGGTGCCGCATGATTCGCTTCGCGGCGCGTTGGGCCTGGAGCGGCGTAGCGCGTGGCGGCGGACGCCACGGCCGAACCGACCGAGGCCGGCGCCATTTTCCGGCGCGATGGTTTGCTTTCAAGGGCTTGCGAGGCGATTTTCCGCCGCGTCGTCGCGCGGCGAGGGATTTGCTCGCGAGCGGAGGGCGGCTGATTGAGGAGTTGAGTATCCAGTCGGCGTAACCCCGACCGTCTCCGACGAGAGAAAAGCGTTTTCACACGATCTGGTTGATTTCTGCGCATCCCACAGAGCGCACAATCCCAACGATATGACCGGCAAAAGCCGTTATTGAGAATTTCCAATAGCGGAGTAAGCTGCGTCCATGACGAAGACAGACACCCGTGCCGCCAAACGCAAGTATCCGGGCGCAGCCACCGGCGAGGAAGGTCGATTCTTTGCCGAGCTCTCCAGATCGGTGCCGTTATCGGCAGCCATAAAAGATATTGATTTCCGCTTCGGTGAAGATTCCGACGGCGCTCCGGCAGTGTGGATTACCGTTCTCGCTAGCGCGGACGTCAATCCGTCGAAAGAGAAAATCGCCGAGCTAAGTCGCGCCGCTGAGACTCTTCGCGCCGCAGTGCTTAATTCAGAATTTAAACGCTGGCCATATGTACAAATAAAAACCGAGTAGGCCTTTGTCTTTTTCTCGCGATCTACTGGACCAAGCGGAATTATTGGCCAATAAGGAGCCGAGGAGGCCCAAGCAGGCGAGCTTGCGACGCGCGGTTTCTACCGCTTATTACGCGTTATTTCATTTGATGATTGAGGACTCTGCACGCGCTCTGTCGCCGTCGTCTCCCGCCGCCCTGCGCAAGGTAGTGCAAAGGGCGTTCCAGCACGGGCTAATGAAAACTACCTGCAAGGACTTTGTTCAAGCAAATACTGCTATAATGAATAACAAACAAAGCGCTCTCCCAACTGCGGTAGAGACGATGCTTGCTTTCCCTTTTGATGCTGACCTTATTACCGTTTTGACGGCATTCGTTGACCTTCAGGAATCACGTCATAAGGCGGACTATGACCTTACAGAACAGTGGAATCGGCTGGATGCACTGAACAAAATTCTTATGGTACGCGAAGCTTTCGCCGCTTGGTCGAATATACGCAAAACACCAAACGTCGCCGTGTTTATGACGAGCCTTCTAATTCGAAAGGATTGGGGAAGATAGAAACCGAGACATCCAGCAAATTACGCGCGACGCCAACAGTCAAAAAACACGGTTACGCGACATATACAGGCGTTTCCAAACATTTCGAAAGTCTTGACCTTTCCGACATTACGAAAACCCGGTTGGGGTTGAACCCTATCATCTAACGCGCAGGAATCGCGTGGCGGAATTTCACCACTAGGGACCCAAGCAATGGACGATGCGAGCGCGCTGGTGCTGTTTTCCGGCGGCCAGGATTCGACGACGTGTCTGGCCTGGGCGCTCGACCGTTTCGATCGCGTCGAAACGGTCGGCTTCGACTATCGCCAGCGCAACCGCATCGAGCTCGACGTGCGCCCTAGCCTGCGCGCCGCGCTGGCGCAGGCGTTTCCGCGCTGGGCGCCAAGACTCGGCGAGGATCACCGCATCGACCTTTCGGCGCTCGCCGAGGTGAGCGAAAGCGCGATGACCCGCGACATCGCCATCGCGGTCGCCGCCGGCGGCCTGCCCAACACCTTCGTGCCCGGCCGCAATCTGTTGTTTCTGACCTTCGCGGCGGCGCTCGCCTACCGCCGCGGCCTCAAGCATCTCGTGAGCGGCGTGTGCGAGACCGATTATTCCGGCTATCCCGACTGTCGCGACGACACGATCAAGGCGCTGCAGGTCGCGATCAATCTCGGCATGGAGCGGCGCTTCGTCATCGAGACGCCGCTGATGTGGATCGACAAGGCGGCGACCTGGCGCCTGGCGCGCGACCTCGGCGGCGAGGCGCTGGTGGAGATCGTGCGCGAGGAGACCCACACCTGCTACAACGGCGACCGCAGCCGCCGTCACGAATGGGGATGGGGCTGCGCCGACTGCCCCGCCTGCGCGCTGCGCGCCGCCGGCTACGCCAAGTTCCGCGCCGAGAACGGAGAGCGGTCGCCTGCCTGAACGCCCCGGCGCCTCACTGCGGCGCCAGCGCCCAGGTCGCGGTCACGCTATCGGACAAGGTGATGAGGCCCGGCTCGATCGGCAGCGGCGCCGCTGCGGGCGCCATGTTCAGGGTCCGCGCCGCTCCGCTGCCGACGCGATAGAGGGGCGGGGCGAGGTCGGCGTCGATGCCCTGGAGCGCGCCCAGCTTCATCGACGCGCCCTCGGCGTAGAGCGAGGCGCGGCGCCTCGCGTTCGCCACCGCCTTGACGCGCAACGCGTCTTCGCGGGCCTCGCGATCGGAGAGGTCGAACGCGACGCTTTGGTAGACGGCGCCGTTCTGGACGCCTCGCTCGATGATCGAGCCGGTCTTGTCGATCGCGCGCACGCGCACGCTCAGCGCGTTCGAGGCCTGGTAGCCCGACAGCGTGCGCTTGACCACTTGACCGGTCTTGGCGTCCCGCTCGTCGTTCCACACCGGAGTCAGATTGACGCCGATCGTCGCGATGTCCTTCGTCTCGATTCCGCCGCCCTCGAGGCCCTCGATGACCGCCGTCGTGCGCCGCGCGTTCTCGCTCGCGGCGTCGCTCGCGGTCGGGCGTTCGTCCAGGATGTCGAAGGTCAGGATGGCGATGTCGGGCCGCACGTCTTCCGTGGCGCGCCCGACGACGGTGACGGTCGGGACGGGCTTCGCAGCGCCCGGCTCCTGGGCGAGCGCCGAACCGCCGAGCGCGAGGCCGGCGACGGCGATGGTCAAAGCGGACTTGCTGAGCATCGAGGGAACCTCCTGCGCCGCAACCGCGGCGACGAACGTCTACCACTTTTCGCTCGCCGCCCAAGGCCGCAAGATCGCGCCGGCGTTCGGCCGGGGCGCCGGCGAGCGCCGACGCGCCGCGCCTCGCAGGCCGTCCTTTCGTCGATGCGGCGCGAAAATCGCGCTCGCGGAGGCCGGGGCCATCCTAACGCGACCTTAACCTTAACAACCTCTAATCGGAGCGATGGCCGCGCGAACGCTTCGCACGGCCCGAGTTTCGTTGACGCCCATACACGCCCATGGTATCCCAAGCCATCCCGTTAGGAGACCGCCCGTCCGGTCTGCCGCGCGCGAGCGCGAGTTCGCGGCCGGCGAGGAATTGCGCGCGCGCCGTTGGGGCAGGGCCGAGTCTTGGATCGCTTCCTTTCCCACTACACCAATCGTTTCGACGCCAAGGGCCGCCTCTCGGTGCCGGCGCCGTTCCGCGCGGTGCTGGCGAAGGACGGCTTCGACGGCATCTTCATTCATCCCTCGCTCGACGCGCCGGCGCTCGATTGCGGCGGACACATGCTGCTGGGGGAGATCAACGCGCTGTTGGAATCGATGCCGCCTTACTCGCAAGAGAGGGAGGACTTGGCGACGGCGCTGCTCGGCACGAGCGAGGTTCTGCGCCCCGATTCCGAGGGGCGCATTCTGCTGAGCGAGAGGATTCGCGCCTCGCTCGGCTTGCGGGACGAGGCGGCCTTCGTCGGCCACGGCCACAAGTTTCAGATTTGGGAGCCCATTCGGTTCGCGGCGCATCTCGAGGAGGCCAAGTCTCGCGTGCGCCGTCTTCGGGCCGAGTTGGGCGCTCGGGCGGCGCGAGCCGCCGCGCCTGGAGCACGGGAATGAACGCGGGCCGCGGCGAGAGCGAAGTCGCCGCCGGCGGACCGGCCCGCCACATTCCCGTGCTGCGGGCCGAAGCGCTGGAGGCGCTGAACGTTCGGCCCGGCGGCGTCTATCTCGACGGCACCTTCGGCGCGGGCGGCTATTCCAGCGCGCTGCTCGAGCGCGGGGCGCGCGTCGTCGCGATCGATCGCGATCCCGATGCGATCGCCGCGGGCCAGGGCCTCGTCGCGGCCGCGCGCGGACGCTTGACGCTGGTCGAGGGACGCTTCGGCGACCTCGACGCGATCGTCCGCCGCCTCGGCGCCGCGCCGCTCGACGGCGTCGTGCTCGACGTCGGCGTGTCCTCGATGCAGTTCGACGAGGCCGGCCGCGGCTTCTCGTTGCGCCAAGACGCGCCGCTCGACATGCGCATGGAAGGGACGGGGCGCAGCGCCGCCGACATCCTGCGCGAGGACGACGAGCAACGAATCGCCGACATCTTCTTTCATTTCGGCGAGGAGCGCGCGGCGCGGCGCATCGCGCGCGCCATCGTCTTCGACCGGCAGACCTCGCCTTACGTCTCGACGCTGCAGCTCGCCGAGATGATCGCGCGGGTCGCGCCGGCGCGGCCCGGCGAGACGACGCATCCGGCGACGCGCGCGTTTCAGGCGCTGCGCATCGCCGTCAACGACGAACTCGGCCAGTTGCTGCGCGGCCTCGAAGCGGCCGAGCGCGCGCTCGAGCCGGGCGGACGGCTCGTCGTCGTGACCTTTCATTCGCTCGAGGACCGCATCGTCAAGCAGTTCCTCGCCCGCCGATCAGGGCGCGGCCGGGCCGCCTCGCGCCTGTTGCCGGGCGAACCGGCGATTGCCGCGCCGACGTTCCTCGCGCCCGCGGGTCAGCCCGTCCTGCCCGGCGAAGCCGAGCTCGCCGCCAACCCCCGCGCGCGTTCGGCCAAATTGCGCTTCGGCGAGCGCACCGCCGCGCCCGCGCAGGCCAGGGACGCGGAAATCGACGCGCTCACGCGGCTGCCGCCGATGCGGCCAAGGAGGGGCTGATGTGGCGCTTTCTTCATGTCGTCGCCATCGGCGCGCTGATCGCCTCGGCGGCCTACGTCTACAGCGTCAAGTATCAAACGATCTACGCCTCGGAGCAGATCGTCAAGGTTCGCCATCTCATCGCCAAGGAGCGCGACGCGATCAGCCTGTTGCGCGCCGAATACGCGCATTTGATCCGCCCCGACCGGCTGCAGGCGCTCGCGGACACGCAGCTCGACATGCAGCGGCTCGCGCTGAACCAGGTTGTCAAGGCGGACGACCTGCCCGAACGCCCGGCGAAGGTCGACTCGATCGGCCGCAAGCTCGAGTCGCTGGGTCTCCTCGGGCAGTCGGCGACGCCGAACGCCGGGCTCACCGGCGCGACGCCATCCCTGAGGTAGGGCATGTCCGAACCGTCCCCCACCGCCGAAGAGGCCGTCGGTGCCGGCGAAAGCTGGATCGGGCGCGTGAAAGCGACGACGCGCGCCCTCTTTTCGACGCGCCTCGACAAGAGCGGCGGCCGCATCCGACTGATCGCCCTGGCGATGGTCGCGGCCTATTTCGGCGTCGCCGTCAAGCTCGTCGCGCTCGGCGTTTCGCACGATCCGCCGCAAACCTTGAAGGTGGCGGCGGATCAAGCCGTCTCCGGCGCGCGCCCGGACTTGCTCGATCGCAACGGCGCCATTCTCGCCACCGACGTCAAGACGATGTCCGTATTCGCCGACCCCCGGCTCATCGTCGACAAGGACGAGGCGGTGGAGCTCATCACCGCCGTCCTGCCCGACGTCGACGCCAAGGAACTGCGCGAGCGCCTCGCCTCGAAGAAGGGATTCGTCTGGGTCAAGCGCCAGGTGACGCAAAAGGAGCGCGAGGAAATCTTCCACCTCGGACTTCCCGGCGTCGGCTTCCTGCCCGAGAACAAGCGCGTCTATCCCAACGGTCCGCTCGGCGCGCACGTCATCGGCTTCGTCGACAAGGACAACGTCGGCATCGCCGGGATGGAGAAGTACCTCGATCAACAAAGCCTCACCGATCCGCATGTCGCCGGCTTCACCGTCGACGCCGACGCGCTGAAGCCGGTTCGCCTCTCCCTCGATCTGAAGGCGACGCAGGCGTTGCGCGACGCGTTGGCGACGGGGATGGCGCGATACCGCGCCAAGGCGGCGGCGGGCGCGATCATGGACGTCGACACCGGCGAGATCATCGCGCTCGAATCGCTGCCCGACTTCGATCCCAACAATCCCGGCGACGTCAAGGACCCGGAGAAGATCAATCGCGTCAACGTCGGCGTCTACGAAATGGGCTCGACGTTCAAGGCGCTTTCCCTCGCCATGGCGCTCGAATCGGGCAAGGTGAATCTCGCCTCGCGCATCGACGCGCGCGACAGCTTGCGCTATGGACATTTCACCATTCACGATTTCCACGCCACCCATCGCGTGCTCACCGTCCCCGAGGTCTTCACCCATTCCTCGAACATCGGCGCGGCGCGCATGGCCCTGATGGTCGGCGTCGAAGGGCATCAGGCGTTCTTGAGGAAAATGGGACAGCTCGATCGGCTGCGCACGGAATTGCCGGAAAGCGCCGAGCCGCTCGTCCCGAAGCGCTGGGGCGAACTGAATACGATGACCATCGCCTTCGGCCAGGGCCTCAACGTCGCGCCGATCCAGGCGCTGATGGCGGTCGACGCTCTGGTCAACGGCGGCAATCTGATGACGCCGACCTTCCTGCCGCGCACCGAGGCGCAAGCCGCGGCGGTCGCCCATCGCGTCGTCAGCCCACAGACCTCCGAGTCGATGCGCTATCTCCTGCGCGCCAACGCGACGCACGGGTCGGCGGGATTGGCCAACATCCCCGGCTATTACGTCGGCGGCAAGACGGGCACGGCGGACAAGATCGTCCACGGTCATTATTCCCAGGACAAGGTGTTCACCACCTTCATGGCCATCACGCCCGCCGACAAGCCGAAGTATCTCTATCTCGTGATGTACGACGAACCGCAGGGATTGCCCGAGGACGGCGGCTACCATACCGCCGCATACAACGCGGGCCGCGTGACCGGGGAGCTGATCCAACGCGTGGAGCCGCTGGAAGGCCGGCCGCCGGCGAGCCAGTTCCCGGATCAGCCGTTTCCGCTGCTGGCGCGGCTCGGATATGGTTACGACGCGGACAAGGTGGGCAAGGAGTGAGGCGTCTGGGCGAAATCCTCGATCTGAGCGGGTCGGACGCTGCGCTCGCCTCGCGCGAGATCGGCGGCCTGTGCGCCGACAGTCGCAAGGTCCGGCCCGGCGACGCGTTCTTCGCGATTGCCGGCGTCAAGAGCGACGGCATGGCCTATGCGGCGCAAGCCGTCGAAAAAGGCGCCGGGGCGATCGTCGGCGAGCGGGCGCCCGATTTCGCCGCGCCGGCGTTCGTGCGCGTCGCCGACGCGCGGGCTGCGCTCGCCCGCGCCGCGGCGCGCTTCTATCCGCGCCAGCCCGAACTCGTCGTGGGGATCACCGGCACGAGCGGCAAGACTTCGGTCGCGGCCTTCGTGCGGCAGATCTGGGCCTCGACGGGTTATGAGGCGGCCTCGCTGGGCACGCTCGGCGTCGTCTCGCGCCCTTTCACCGTCTATGGCTCGCTGACGACGCCGGACCCGATCGCGTTGCACGAGACGCTCGATCGCCTCGCGGGCGCCGGCGTCGCGCGTCTCGCCCTGGAGGCCTCGTCGCACGGCCTCGACCAGAAGCGCCTCGACGGCGTGCGCTTCGCGGCCGGCGCCTTCACCAATCTCTCCCGCGATCACATGGACTACCACGCGACGACCGAGGACTATCTGGCCGCCAAGCTGCGTCTGTTTCGCGCGCTCTTGCCCAAGGGCGCGCCGGCCGTCGTCGGCGCCGACAGCGACGTCGCCTCGCGCGTCCGGGACGCCGCGTTGGAGCGCGGCTTGCGCGTGTTCGCGGTCGGGGCTCGCGGCGCCGATCTGCGCCTGATCTCGGCCGACCGCGAGGGCTTCGCGACGCGCATCGCCTTCGAATGCGCCGGGCGCGTTCGGCGCGCGCTCCTGCCGCTGCCGGGCGATTTCCAGGTCTCCAACGCGCTGGTGGCGGCGGGGCTGTGCGTCGCCACGGGAAGCGACCCGGAGGCGGTCTCCTTCGCGCTGGAGACGCTGGAGGGCGCGCCGGGCCGCCTCGAACGGGTCGGCGAGAAGAACGGCGCGCCGGTCTTCGTCGACTACGCGCACAAGCCCGACGCGCTCGAAAAGGCCCTCGCGGCCTTGCGCCCCTTCGTGCGCGGACGGCTCGTCGTCGTGTTCGGCTGCGGCGGCGATCGCGACGCGGGCAAGCGGCCGATGATGGGCGCCATCGCGGCGCGCGGCGCCGACGTCGCGATCGTCACCGACGACAACCCGCGTTCGGAAGATCCGGCGGCGATCCGCGCCGCGATTCTCGCGGCGGCGCCGGGCGCGCGCGAGATCGCCGACCGCGCCGAGGCGATCCGCGCCGCGATCGCGATGCTCGGCGAGGGCGACGCGCTGCTGATCGCCGGCAAGGGTCATGAAACCGGCCAAATCATCGGCGATCGGACGCTGCCGTTTTCCGACGCCGAGGCCGCGCGGGCGGCGCTGCGGGAGGCGGCATGAGCGTAGCGCTGTGGAGCGAAGCCGAATTGACCGCGACGCTGGGCGCGCCGAGCGGGCCGCTCGGCGCGCGCGTCGAGGGCGTGTCGATCGACACCCGGACGCTTCAGCCCGGCGACTTGTTCTTCGCCGTCAAGGGCGAGGTCCACGACGGCCACGACCATGTGGCGCGCGCCTTCGAGGCGGGCGCGGCGGCCGCGGTGATCGCCAAGCCGCGCGGGCGCGACCTCGCCGCGCACGAAGCGACCTTCGCCGTCGACGACACCCTGCGCGCGCTGGAGCGGCTGGGGCGGGCAGGGCGCGCGCGCGCCCGAGCCCGCGTCGTCGTCGTGACCGGTTCGGTCGGCAAGACGAGCGCCAAGGAAATGCTGCGCGTGGCGCTGGCGACGGCCGGGGCGACCCACGCCTCGGCGGCGTCCTACAACAACCACTGGGGCGTGCCGCTGACGCTCGCGCGCCTGCCCGCGGACGCCGCCTTCGCCGTCGTCGAGATCGGCATGAATCACGCCGGCGAAATCACGCCGCTGGTCGCGATGGCGCGCCCGCACGTCGCGCTCGTCACCACGATCGCGCCGGTGCATATCGAGCATCTCGGCTCGATCGAGGACATTGCGGACGCCAAGGCCGAAATTTTCTCCGGGCTCGAACCGGGCGGCGCGGCGATCCTCAATCGCGACGCGCCGCAATTCGCCCGGCTGGAGCAAGCCGCGCGCGCGCGCGGCGCGCGGACGCTGAGCTTCGGCGCCGACGCGCAATGCGACGCGCGCCTCATCGGCGTCGCCGAGGAAGGCGGCGGATCGCGCGTCCGCGCGCGCGCGCTCGGGCGCGAACTCGACTTCGCGCTCGGCGCGCCCGGCGTTCATATGGCTGAGAACGCCCTCGGCGTCCTGCTCGCCGCCGACGCGCTGGGGGCCGACCTCGCGCGCGCCGCGGCGGCGCTCGCCGAGTTCGCGCCGCAAAAGGGGCGCGGCGAGCGCTTCACGCTGCAAAGCCCGAGCGGCCCGTTCACGGTCATCGACGAGAGCTACAACGCCAACCCGGCTTCGATGCGCGCCGCCCTTGCGCTGCTCGGCGCGGCGCGGCCGGGCGCGCGAGGGCGCCGCATCGCCGTCATCGGCGACATGCTCGAGCTCGGCCCTCGCGGCGCCGAGATGCACGTGGCGCTGGCCGAGGCGCTCGGCGAGAATCGCGTCGATCTCCTCTTCGGCGCGGGGCCGTTGACGCGCGCGCTTTTCGACGCCGCGCCCGCGCCGATGCGCGCGGCCTGGGCCGAGCGATCACGAGACATTTTGGGCGAATTGGCGAACGGGCTGCGCGGCGGCGACGTCGTGATGGTCAAGGGTTCGAACGGCAGCCGCATGGGGCCGGTGGTGGCGGGGCTTCGCGAACGTTTTTCATCCGCCGAGACGCACGCAGCAGGAAACGCAAAATGCTGACTTGGCTGGCTGATTTTTCGCACGTAGCGGGCCTGTTCAATCTGTTCCGCTACCTCACGTTTCGCACGCTCGGCGCGGCGACGACCGGCTTGCTGCTGGTGTTCTTCTTCGGCCCGATGATCATTTCGGCGCTGCGCCTCAAGCAGGGCAAGGGCCAGCCGATCCGCGCCGACGGGCCCGCCTCGCATCTGCTGACGAAAAAGGGCACGCCGACGATGGGCGGGCTGATGATCCTGTTCGGCCTCGTCGCCTCGTCGCTTCTCTGGGCGAACCTGGAGAGCCCCTACGTCTGGATCGTGCTGTTCGTCACCGTCGGGTTCGCCGGGATCGGCTTCTACGACGACTATCTCAAAGTGACGAAGCAATCGCATCTCGGCTTTTCCGGCCGGGCGCGGCTCGCCGGCGAATTCCTCATCGCGCTGATCGCCTGCTATGCGATGATGCGCGCCGGCGCGGTCGGCGCGACGTCGCTCGCGCTGCCCTTCTACAACGGCTATGTCGTCGATCTCGGCTGGGCCTTCCTTCTGTTCGGCCCGTTCGTCATCGTATCCTTCGGCAACGCGGTCAATTTGACCGACGGGCTCGACGGACTGGCGATCGTGCCGGTGATGATCGCCGCGGCGACCCTGGGGGTCATCGCCTATTTCGCCGGCAATCTGCTCTATTCGCGCTACCTGCTCATCAATCACATTCCCAATGCCGGCGACCTCATGGTCGTCTGCGGCGCGCTGATCGGCGCCGGCGTCGGCTTTCTCTGGTTCAACGCGCCGCCGGCGCAGATCTTCATGGGCGACACCGGTTCGCTGGCGCTCGGCGGATTGCTGGGCGCGATCGCCGTCTCGATCAAGCACGAAATCGTGCTGGCGATCGTCGGCGGTCTGTTCGTCATGGAGGCGCTGTCGGTCGTGGTGCAGGTCGCCTCGTTCAAGCTGACGGGCAAGCGCGTCTTTCGCATGGCGCCCATCCATCATCATTTCGAGCAGCTCGGCTGGTCCGAGCCGCAGATCGTCATGCGCTTCTGGATCGTCGCCTTCGTGCTCGCGATGGTCGGCCTTTCGACCTTGAAGCTGAGGTGAGCATGACGCCGGTCGAAACCCTTCGCGGTTGCAACGTCGCGGTTTTCGGGCTCGGCGGCTCGGGGCTCGCCACCTTGCGCGCGCTCGCCGCGGGCGGCGCGCGGATCGCCGCTTGGGACGACGACGAAAAGGCGCGTGCGCGCGCCGCCGCAGAGGGCTTCGCGCCGGTCGATCTGACCGCCGTCGACTGGCGCGGCTTCGCGGCGCTGGTGCTCGCGCCGGGCGTGCCGCTGACCCATCCCGAGCCGCACTGGACGGTCGAACGGGCGAAGGCGGCCGGCGTCGGAATCGTCGGCGACATCGAGCTCTTCGCCCGCGAGCGCGCCGCGCGCGCGCCGCGCGCGCCTTTCGTGGCCGTCACCGGAACCAACGGCAAGTCGACGACGACGGCGCTGATCGCCCATATCCTGCGCCAGGCCGGCCGCGATGTGGCGATGGGCGGCAACATCGGCGTGCCGATTCTCGATCTGCCGCCGCCCGCCGACGCGCGCGTCCACGTCGTCGAATGCTCGTCGTTTCAGATCGATCTGGCCCCGTCGCTGGCGCCGAGCGTCGGCGCGCTGATCAACATCACGCCCGATCATCTCGATCGCCACGGGACGCTGGACGACTACGCCGCGATCAAGGAGCGTCTGGTGGCGCGCGCCGAGACGGCTCTGATCGGCGTCGACGACGCGCCCTGCCGCGCGATTGCCCAGCGCTTGCGCGCGAGCGAGGCCGCCCGCGGAACGCCGCGCGTCGTGGCCGTTTCCGCCGCGCCGTCGCGGCTGGCCGATGTCTGGATCGAGGATCGATTCATCGTCGCGCGGCAGGAATCGCCAACGCGCGTCGATCTGCGTCTCGCGCCGGCGTTGCGCGGCGCGCACAACGGCCAGAACGCCGCCTTCGCCTTCGCCGCGGCGCGCGCGCTGGGCCTCGGCGCCGAGGAGATCGCGCTCGGGCTGGCCTCGTTTCCCGGCCTCGCGCATCGCATGGAGCAAGTGGGGCGGCTCGGCCGGGCGCTGTTCGTCAACGACTCCAAGGCCACCAACGCCGACGCCGCCGAAAAGGCGCTTCTGTCTTTCCGCGACATCCACTGGATTCTCGGCGGCAAGGCCAAGGAAGGCGGCATCGAGCCGCTGCGGCGTTTGTTTCCGCGCGTCGCCAAGGCCTATCTCATCGGCGCGGCCAGCGAGGATTTCGCCCGCACGCTCGGCGCCGACGTGGCGTTCGAGCGATGCGGCGACCTGGAGAACGCGCTTCGCGCCGCGGCGCGCGATGCGGCGCTGAGCGCCGCCGCCGAGCCGGTGGTTCTTCTGTCGCCGGCCTGCGCCTCGTACGACCAGTTCGCCAACTTCGAAGCGCGCGGCGATCGTTTCCGCGATCTCGTCGCCGCGCTGATCGCGGCCGCGCGCCAGGCCGAGCCAGCCCCAGAGGCGAGGAGGAGCCGATCATGATGTCCAGAGCCGAGCGCGGTCCTGTCGCCGATTGGTTTCGCACCGTCGATCTCTGGCTGCTCGGGTCGTTCGGCGCCCTGATGGTGGTCGGCGTGGTGATGGCGCTCGCCGCCAGCCCGGCGGTCGCGGAACGGCTCAACCTGCCGATTTTTCACTTCGTCAATCGGCAGGCGGCGCTTCTCGCGCCCTCCGCCGCGCTGATGATCGCGACGTCCTTCCTTTCGCCGCGTCACGTGCGCCGCGCCGCGCTGATCGTGTTCGTCGTCAGCATGGCGCTCATCGTGCTCGCGCTCATGTTCGGCGCCGAGGTCAAGGGCTCGCGCCGATGGATCATGGGCGTGCAACCCTCCGAGTTCATCAAGCCCGCCTTCGTCGTGCTCTGCGCCTGGGCCTTCGCGGAAGGGGGGCGGGGGGGATCGCCGGCGCTGGCGGGCAAGGCGTTCGCGTTCCTGCTGCTGCCGGTGACGATCGTCCCGCTGATCCTGCAACCGGACTTCGGTCAGACCATGCTGGTTTCGCTGGTCTGGGCGGCGCTGTTCTTCATGGCCGGACTGCATTGGTTCTGGGTCTTGGGGCTCGGCGGCGTCGGCGCGGTCGGCGGCTTCGCGGCGTTCAAGCTATCGCCGCACGTGCACGAGCGCGTGCTGCGCTTCATCGATCCCGAGGCCACCGGCGGCATGGTCGACACGTTCCAGGTCGACACGGCGCTGCAGAGCATTCTGTCGGGCGGCTGGCTCGGGCGCGGGCCGGGCGAGGGCGTCTACAAGCGCATTCTTCCCGACGCCCACACCGACTTCGTGTTCGCCGTCACCGGCGAGGAGTTCGGCATGATCGCCTGCCTGGCGCTGATCGCCTTCTTCGGCTTCATCGTCGTGCGCGGCCTGTCGCTCGCCTTGCGCAATCAGGATCCGTTCTGTCGCTTCGCCGCAGCGGGGCTGACGCTGATGTTCGGCGTGCAGAGCTGGATCAACATGGCCGTCAACCTGCGCGCGATCCCCGCCAAGGGCATGACGCTGCCGTTCATCTCTTACGGCGGATCGAGCCTACTCGCGCTCGGCCTCGGCATGGGCTTTCTCGTCGCGCTGACGCGCAAGCGGCCGCTGGCCGATCTCGACGTGAAGCGCGCGAGCGCGCCGTGAGCGCGCCGCGCTGCGTTCTCCTCGCGGCGGGGGGCACCGGCGGACACCTTTTTCCCGCCGCCGCGCTCGCGGCGGCGCTGGCGCGCCGCGGCGCGAGCGTCGAACTCGCCACCGACGATCGCGCGCTGAAGTACGGCGGCGATTTCCCGGCCCGCGCGATCCACCCCATCGCCTCGGCGACGACGACCGGCGCCGGGGCGCTGAGCAAGGCGCGCGCGGCGCTGGTGCTCGGAGCGGGCCTCGCCGCGGCGCTGCTGCTGCTCCGCCGGCTCAAGCCCCGCGTCGTCGTCGGCTTCGGCGGCTATCCCACCGTGCCGCCGATGACGGCCGCCTGGATGCTCGGCTTGCCGAGCGTGCTGCACGAGCAGAACGCGGTGATGGGCCGCGCCAACCGCTTCCTGGCGCCGCGCGTCACCCTGATCGCCACCGGCTTTCCCGAATTGGCGGGCGTCGACGCCACGCTCCGCGCCAAGGCTCATTACACCGGCAATCCCGTGCGCCCCGCGGTCATCGCCGCCGCCCAGACGCCTTACCCCGATTTCGACGGCGCGCGCCTCAACCTGCTGATCACCGGCGGCTCGCAGGGGGCGCGGGTGATGGCCGACGTCGCGCCCGCCGCGCTGGCGCTGCTGACGGACCAAGAGCGCGCGCGCATCCGCCTCACCATGCAGGCGCGCGGCGAGGACAAAGCCCGCGTCGCCGCGGCGTGCGCCGAGCTGGACTTTCCCGTCGAGCTCGCCGAGTTCTTCGCCGACCTTCCCGCGCGCATCGCCGCTTCGCATCTCGTCATCGGGCGCGCCGGCGCCTCGACGGTGAGCGAACTCGCGGTGATCGGTCGGCCGTCGATCCTGGCGCCGTATCCCCATGCTCTCGACCAGGATCAGGCCGCCAACGGCGCGATTCTGGCCGCGAGCGGCGCAGCGACGGTCGTGCCGCAAACGGAATTCACGCCCGAGCGGCTCGCGCAATTGCTGCGCGCGGCGCTCGCCGATCCCGCGGGTCTGCAAGCGGCCGCGAAAGCCGCCAAAGCGGCAGGCGTCGCCGACGCGGCGGAGCGGCTCGCGGAACTGGTGATGGGGGTTGCGCGGCCGGCGGCGTGAGACGAAACGCCATCGGACGCCAACTCTGTGCAGGTGCAGGGTCTGGAATTCTGTGATATCGCTATTTCATGACCGCCGCCGCCAAGAAACCCGCCGCAACGCCCGTCGCCCTTACTGACGACGTGACGGCCATGGGCGCTTATGTCAGGAGCGCGGAAGGAAGGGCGGCGATCGAACGCGGCCGGGCGGACTTGCGCGAAGGCCGAATTGTCGAGGGCCGGAACGCCCTCGCGACAGAGTTGAACCGGCGCGCCGCAGCTCGGCGGAGCTGAAAGCGTCGAGCGGATGCGCATCGTCTTCGCGGCAAGCTTCGTCGACGACGCCGATGAGATCGCCGGATATATCGAGCGGCAATTCGGCGCCTCGCGCGCCGACGCCTTCATCGACGATTTGAATCGCTTCTGCGAACTCGTCGCGAGCCAGCCGCGCATCGGCAGACAAAACCATGGCTATGACACGACGCTTTACGGCGTCGTGCACGACATGAACTGGATATTCTTCGAGCACGATTCGGCCGAAGTGCGGTTCGTTCACATCGTCGATGGGCGTCGGCGCAAGAGTGGGGTCGAGTTCTGAATAGCGAGACTCCGATCGTAAGCGCTCGCTGGCGGAAATGCTGGACGTCAGCGGCTGCAAATGGCGCGGTGGTTCGGAGAGAGGGTGGTCGAGTGCGCGCTCGCAGATCGGGGATTGTTCATGGCGTCCCCTTGAGGCAGCCTGCCGTCTTTCGGACTCACTGAGGAGCTTGGGAGTTACCTTACGATGGAATCCTTTGGGAGCGCGAGCGCTTCTTCCAAGCGCGTGATCGCGGAAGAGAGGTCTCTCCTGAGCGAGGGAAGCTTCGTCATGCTATTTCCGCCACGTGCTCCAGAGCAGCGGCGCGAAACTCTCCGGGCGCGCGTTTGAAATCGACGACATCCACCGAATACAGCGTCGGCGATTCTTCAATTTCAGCCATAATCGACGCGAGAATGTCATAGGGCACGGGGGCGGGCCCCTCGATCCCGATATCGATGTCGGATCGCTCGTGCGCGGTCCCCCGAGCGCGCGAGCCAAACAAGAATATCTTGTAGGCGGGGTCGGGCAGATGGCGGCGGACGATCTCCGCGCACATGCGGCGCGCCTGTTCCACGGCGTTGCTTTCAGGGCTCATTGGGCCACGATACATCATGCCGGGGCCGTCATAAAACCATGGGCGGCGCCACGAAATTCGGCTTCACGGATTGATCGCCTCGACGATCCAGATCGCCGCGCCGAGCGGCAAGCTCTGCCCGCGCCGATGCGGCGCCAGGGCGGCGCGGATTTCGGCGGCGGCGGCGGCGCGCACGTCGTCGCTCTGTCCTTCGAGCGCGCGCGCGGCGGCGCCGATGTGCAGCGACGTGGCCAGCGCCGCCTCGAAGCCTCGTCCCGCGGCGATGTCGAGTTCGAGGTCGACCGGCGTCAACGCAACGCGCTCGAAGCCGGCGTCGCCGAGAATCCGCCGCACGCGCCCCTCATTGGCGAAGGAGAACGGGCCGGGGTCCTCGGGGCCGACGTCGGGCAGGCGCGGCGCGTGCTTGCACGCCGCCTTCAGGGCGATCATCTGCCAGGGATTGAGCTTGGGCTCGCGCCAGCACGCGAAGACCATGCGTCCGCCGCGCGCCAGGCCCTTGCGCAGGTTGACGAAGCTGAGGACGGGGTCGGCGAAGAACATCACGCCGAAGCGCGAGAACAGCAGGTTCGCCCAACCGGGCGCGAATTCGTGCGCCGTGGCGTCGGCGAGGACGAACTCGACGGCGCTCGTTGCCCCCGCCACTTCGCGCGCGTGCGCGATCATCGGGGCGGAAACGTCCAGGCCGACGACGCGGCCCGCGGGGCCGACCTCGGTCGCGATTTGCAGCGTCGTCACGCCGCAGCCGCAGCCGACGTCGAGGACGCGCTCGCCCGGCGCGAGACGCGCTCGCGCACAGAGCATGTCGGCGATCGGCGCGAAGACCGCGTCCTGCGTCTCGTGGCGATCGATCCAGCGGCGCCCGCCGGGGCCGTTCCAATAGGCGATCTGATCCGCGTTGCCGGAATGGGCGAGGGGAATCGACATCGAAGCCTCCGGTTGGGAGCGAAGGCTTAGGTCGGCTTTCCCCGCGCCGTCAACGTCCCGCGGCCTCACGCCGATTTCGCTCGACTCGATTCCCGCCTCGCGCGGTCCTCATGGCGCGCGCGCTTCGTCGGGCGCCCTCTCCAGCGACGTGTCGTGGCCCAGCGCCAGCGCGATCACGAGGGCGATCGCGGCGCAGGCCGCGACGGCCGCCAGGCCCCAGGCGAAGCTACCGGTGGCGTCCTTGATCCAGCCGATGGCGAAGGGGCCGAAATAGCCGGAGAGATTGCCGATCGAATTGATCGCCGCGATTCCCGCCGCGGCCGAGGCGCCCGAAAGGATCGCGGTCGGCAGGGTCCAAAAGATCGGCAGCGCGGCGAAGACGCCGAAGGCGCCGACGGTCAGCGCGATCATCTTCATCAGGGGATCGCTGATGACGGCCGACGCGCCGACTCCGATCGCCGCGAGCGCCAGCGCGATGGCGAGATGGCGGATGCGCTCCATCCGCGCGTCCGACCGCATGCCCCACCAGACCATGCCTAAGAAGCCGACGACGTAGGGGATCGCGTTGATCCAGCCGGTCATCGCGATCGAAACGCCGAAGCCCTTGACGATCGTCGGCAGCCAGAAGCCGACGCCGTAGAGGCAGGCGACGACGCCGAAATAGACCAGCGACAGCGCCAGCACGCGCCCGTCGTAGAGGCTCTTGAGGACGCTGGCGGGCGAGACCCTCTCGCGGACCTTGTCCTCTGCGGCGAGCCGCGCGCTCAGCCAGGAGCGTTGTTTGTCGTCGAGCCAGGCGGCGTCCGCCGGCCGGTCGGTCAGGTAGAAATAGGCGACGACGGCCAGGACGAGCGAGGGCGCCGCTTCCGCGATGAACAGCCATTGCCAGCCGTGGAATCCGGCGACGCCGTTGAGGCCGAGCAGCGACGCCGAAACCGGCGAGCCGAGCGCCGAGGACAGCGGCACCGCCGCCATGAAATAGCCGACGATGCGCGCTCGGTGGCTCGAGGGGAACCACAGCGTGAGGAAGAAGATGATGCCGGGGAAGAATCCGGCTTCGGCGAAGCCGAGCAGGATTCGCAGGCCGTAGAACGTGTATTCGCCACTGATCCCCGTCCCCTTGGCGATTTGCGGGATGAACGCCATCGCGCCGGAAATGAGGCCCCAGGAGAACATGATGCGCGCGATCCAGCGCCGCGCGCCGAACCGATCGAGCAGCAGATTGGAGGGAACCTCGAACAGGAAATAGGCGAGGAAGAACACGCCGGCGCCGAAGCCGAACATCGTCTCGCTGATACCGAGATCCGCGTCCATCGTCAGCTTGGCGAAGCCGACGTTGACGCGGTCGAGATAGGCGACGAAGTAACAGACGATGAGAAAGGGTATGAATCGCCAGGCGACCTGGGTCGTCGTGCGCTGTTCGATATCCATCTTCGCCTCCCCCCGAAGCGCCCGACTCCTAAGCGAGCGTCAGCGCGCAATTGAGCGCGGTTTCGCGCCGCACGCAACGGGATTGTCGAGGCGCGGCGCGCGGCGCGTCCGAATCTCTCGTCGCGATTTCGGACGCCGCGCCGTCGGGGCGAGCCGAATCAGTTGACGAATGTCATTTTCACGCGCTTCGATACTCTGAAGTACGGAATCCAAATCGCCGCGCCGACGATGTCTCGCACGAGTTGCTTGCCGCTCTCGATCGCGAACACCTCCGCTCCCGCTCCAAGCTCGACCAAGAGAAGAACGCCATTGGACACGAGACCCGCGATCAACAAGGCGATGATGGTCGAAGGCGCGTCGCGTTTCTTGCCAAAGAACCGCATTGCAGCGTAGGTGATAAACGCCAGCATCCCGACCTGCACGAGAAGCTCCAACGCGTATACGCCCCCGTATCCTGCATGTTCGGCATCAGAAAATAAGCGCAAGCCTGCTATCAGGAACACGACCGCGACGATCGGACCCAAGACCAATCCGATAGCCGGCAGGGCTAACCATCCTGCGATGCCAACGGGACTGGGATCGGCTGCCGAGTTCGGCGTCGCGGCTTGCCGGCCCTTGCCGGCGTAAACGGCGAGCGTCGCGGCGAGCCCGCAAAGCGCGGCGAAGCTCATCCAGAACCCGGGCGAGGCGTTGTCGCCGGTCTGTGCGATCAGCCAGGTCGAGATCGCCAGCGACGAACCGCCCAGCGTCGTGGCGAGGCTGTAGGCCAGCGAGAAGCCCGAGGTGCGCACGCTCGCCGGGATGACTTCGGTCAGCGCGACGACCATCGCGCCGTTGTACCAGGCGTAGATCGCCGACAGCCAAAGCTCGACGAGGAGCATCTTGCCGAAGGTCGGGCCGTTGACCAGCCAGGAGAGCGCGGGATAGACGGTCACGAGCGCGAGCAGGGTCGTGGCGACGAGAATCGGCCGGCGGCCGATCCGGTCGGAGAGCGCGCCGGAAATCGGCAGCCAGATGAAGTTGGAGGCGCCGACGGCGATGGTCACCAGAAGGCTGTCGGATTCGGCGAGCTTCAGGACGTTCTTGCCGAAGGTCGGGGTGTAGACGGTGATCAGGTAGAACGAGACGGTCGTCATGACGACCATGCCGATCCCGCCGATGACCAGCAACGAGTTGACCGCCAGCGTGCGAATGTTCTCGCTGAAGCTGGGACGATGAACGCGGGCGAGGAATTCTTCCGTCTCCTGCAACGAGCGGCGCAGAATGAACAACAGCGGCACGATCAGGCAGCCGACGACGAAGGGGATGCGCCATCCCCAATCGGCGACGTCCGCCGGCTTCATCAGCTTGCTGAGGGCGAAGCCGATCAAGGCGGCGACGACGATCGCGATCTGTTGGCTCGCCGACTGCCAGGCGACGTAGAACCCCTTGTGGCCCGGCGTCGCCATTTCCGAGAGGTAGACCGAGACGCCGCCGAGCTCGACGCCGGCCGAAAACCCCTGCAACAGCCGCCCGATCAACACCAATAGCGGCGCCGCCAGGCCGATCGTCGCGTAGCCTGGCGTGAAGGCGATCAGAATGGTGCCCCAGGCCATGATTCCGAGGGTGACGATCAGGCCCTTGCGGCGGCCGATCCGGTCGATATAGGGGCCCAGAACCAGCGCGCCGATCGGCCGCATCGCGAAGCCCGCGGCGAAACTCAAGAAGGTCTGCATCAGCGAAGCGTATTCGCTGGCGTTGGGGAAGAAAGTCTTGGCGATATGACTGGCGTAGATGCCGAACAGGAAGAAGTCGAACATCTCCAGGAAATTGCCGCTCGTCACCTGAACGACGGTCCTGAATTTCCCGTGCCGCGCCGCCGTTGCGTCCACTTGCGTATCCCCCCGATTGCAGGCGGACGCGCCCCCCGCGTCCCTCGCGCAACCTACGACATTTGCGGCGCAATCCAAGCGGCGTTTGGCGCGACGCCGGCGCCAGGGCAGTTCGATTCAGGCCGTCATGCCCGGGCTTGTCCCTGTAGGCGCTGAGTCGAGCTCGCCTTTCCCGGAACTCCCCTCGCCGTCATGGCCGGGCTCGTCCCGGCCATCCACGCGGCGCCGCTGCAAGAACCTTCAAGGTTCGCTGCCGCGGCACGGCGTGGATGCCCGGCACAAGGCCGGGCATGACGGCGGTCGGCATATTCGGCCTTTTGCGTGAGCGCCCGCGCTCCGCGATCACGGCATGACGTAGGTCGCGCGGCCCTGGCCGAGCAGCGCGGCGCGGATCGCGCCGGGCTCGTTGACCGAGAACACCACGATCGGGATGCGGTTGTCGCGCGCCAGCGCGAAGGCGGCGGTGTCCATGATCTGAAGGTTGCGGGCGATCGCTTCGTCGTGGCTGAGCTTGTCGAAGCGGGTCGCGTTGGGGTCCTTCTTGGGGTCGGCCGAATAGACGCCGTCGACCTGCGTCGCCTTCATCACCGCGTCGCAGGCGAGTTCGGCGGCGCGTAAGGCTGCGCCGGTGTCGGTGGTGAAGAACGGGTTGCCGGTGCCGCCGGCCAGAATGATGACGCGATGCTTGACGAGATGGGCCAGCGCCGCCTGGCGCGAATAGGGCTGGCACTGCGAGGGCATGGCCACCGCCGAGAGCACGCGCGCGCTCTGGCCGGCCTGCTCCAGCGCCCCCTCCATCGCCAGCGCGTTCATCACGGTCGCGAGCATGCCGATCGAGTCGGCGCGCGCGCGCTCGATGCCCTTGTCGGCGCCGAGCAGGCCGCGGAAGAAATTGCCGCCCCCGACCACCACCGCGACCTGCACGCCGAGGTCCGCCGCGGCCTTCAGATCGGCGGCGATGCGCTGCACCGTCGGCGCGTTGAGGCCGAAGGCGTCGGGCCCCATCAGGGCTTCGCCCGACAGCTTGACGACGACGCGGCCGAACATGGGTCTTGCGGGCGCGCTGTCGGTCAAGGCTCGTCTCCTCATCGAAATGGCGGGCCGATACGAAAAGGGCGGCCCGTGGGCCGCCCGGTCGATTCGGTAGTCTACGCCTCCCCGGCGGGTTTTTCGACGCCCTCGCCGAGCGCATAGCGAACGAAGCCGCGAATCGCGATCGGCGCGCCGACCGTCTTCTCCGCTTCCTTGACCGCCTGGGCGACCGACTTGGCGGGGTCGTGGACGAAGGGCTGATCGAGGAGGCAGACTTCCTTGTAATAGGTCTTCAGGCCCGATTCGACGATCTTTTCCAGCACGTGCGGCGGCTTGCCGGCGTTCTTCTCGGCCAGCACCGATTTTTCGCGCGCGATGGTCGCCGGATCGATCCCCTGCGGGTCGAGCGCGATCGGGCTGGCGGCGGCGACGTGCATCGCCACCTGACGGCCGAGCGCGACGAGCGCGCCGCGGTCGCCGGTCGATTCGAGCGCGACGACGACGCCGATGCGCCCGAGGCCGTCGGCGATCTGGCCGTGCACGTAACGGCCGATGGCGCCGTGCGCGACGTGCAGCCCCTGCGCGCGGCGCAGCGTCATGTTCTCGCCGATGGTGGCGATGGCGTTGGCGATCGCCTCGGCGACCGTGCCGCCGCCGGGGTAATGGGCGGCCTTGACCGCCTCGGCGTCGACGCCGGCCCCCTTGTCGAGCGCCACCGCCAGGATGCCGCGCACCAGCGCCTGGAAGTCGTCGTTGCGGGCGACGAAGTCGGTTTCCGAGTTCACCTCGACGACGACGCCGAAGTTGGCCTCCACTGCGACGCCGACTAGGCCGTCGGCGGCGACGCGGCCGCTCTTCTTGGCCGCCTTGGCGAGGCCCTTCTTGCGCAGCCAGTCGATCGCCGCCTCGATGTCGCCGGCGGTTTCGCCGAGCGCGTTCTTGCAGTCCATCATCCCAGCGCCGGTCTTCTCGCGCAGATCCTTCACCAGCGCGGCGGTAATCGTGGCCATGTGTCGTCCCCCGGGAATTGAAGCGAATGGAGCGGCAGTACGGGCATCCCTTCTCCCGCTTGCGGGAGAAGGTGGCCCGAAGGGCCGGATGAGGGCGCGCGGACCCGCCCTCACCCCGGCCCTCTCCCGCGAAGCGGGAGAGGGGGAGTCAGGCCGCGGCGATGAGCGAGCGCGACTGATCGACCCACTTGTCGCGGGCGATGCGGCCGTTGAACTTGAGGTCGGCGTCGAGCTTGGCGGCCTCCTCCTCAGTCATCGCGGCGAGCTGCCAATAATGGAACACGCCGTGCTCGTTGAGCTTCTTGACGATCTGCGGCCCGACGCCGGTGAGCTTGGCCAGATCGTCCGGGGCGCCGCGCGGGGCGGCCAGCAACTCGAAATGTTCGGTCGGAGTCGCTTCGGCCTCCGGCTCGGCTTGCTCGGGCAGCGGCTCGGCGATCGGCGCCTCGGCCTCGCCGAGGTCGACGCCGGCCGCGCCCTGGCTGCGCGAAATGCCGTCGATCGCCGCGCGCGCCACGAGATCGCAATAGAGCTGGATGGCGCGGCTGGCGTCGTCGTTGCCGGGAATGGGCAGCGTGATGCCGTCGGGATCGCAATTGGTGTCGAGGATGGCGATGACCGGGATCTTGAGCCGGTTGGCCTCCTTGATCGCCAGCGCCTCCTTGTTGGTGTCGATGACGAAGACGAGGTCCGGCGTGCCGCCCATGTCCTTGATGCCGCCGAGCGCCTTCTCCAGCTTTTCGCGCTCGCGCGAAAGCATCAGGCGCTCCTTCTTGGTCAGGCCCTTGGCGCCTTCGCCGAGCATTTCGTCGAGCTTGCGCAGCCGGGTGATCGAGGCGGAAATGGTCTTCCAGTTGGTGAGCATGCCGCCCAGCCAGCGCGAATTGACGAAATATTGCGCCGAGCGCTTGGCCGCCTCGGCGATCTCGACCGCCGCCTGGCGCTTGGTGCCGACGAACAGCACGCGCCCGCCCTTGGCGACGGTGTCGGAGACGGTCTTCAACGCCTGGTGCAGCAGCGGCACGGTCTGCGCGAGATCGATGATGTGGATGGAATTGCGGGCGCCGTAGATATAGGGCGCCATCTTGGGGTTCCAGCGATGCGACTGGTGGCCGAAATGCGCCCCCACTTCGAGAAGCTGGCGCATGGTGAAATCAGGCAGAGACACTGCGTCGTCCTTTCCGGTTGAGCCTCGGCGGATCGTTTGAGGCGGGAGAACCCGCCACCGGAGCGAGCCCTTGAAGCAGGGCGCGCGAAAATCCGCCTGTGGAATGAGCGCGCGTATAGAGGAGGGCGGGGGGAAAGGCAAGCGGCGGAGGAGGGCGCTTCGTGGGGCCTGGCGCCATTTCGAGGTTTGTCGGCCTCGAGCGGCGGCGCGTCCCATTCAGCGCCTGAAGAAGGCGGCGATGTTCGTCTCGCCGGGCTGCTGGCGCGCCGTCGTGACCGGCCAGCAGCGCATCCCCTGGATGCGCTCGATCGCGCGCGGCGCGAGCGTCGCCGGCTGCGCGGCGCCGAACAGATAGCCTTGCGCCTCGGTGCAGCCCTCTGCGGCGAGGCTGTGCAACTGTCTCTCCGTCTCGACGCCCTCGGCGGTCGTCGAAATGCCGAGAGTCGCGCCGATGCTGATCGCGGAGCGCACGATCGCCAGGCTCTCGTCCTTCGACGCCATGTCGTGAACGAAAGACTTGTCGATCTTGATCGTATCGAACCTGACCGAGCGCAGATAGCCGAGGCCGGAAAAGCCGGCGCCGAAATCATCGAGCGAAATACGCACCCCGATGTGCCGAAGCTGGCGCAGCATGTCGACCGTCTGACTGTTGTCCACGAGAAGGGCGGATTCGGTGATCTCGAGCTCCAGGCGCGCCGGAGGAAGGCCCGAGCGGGCCAGCGCGTCCATCACCACCGCCACCAGGTTTCTGTTGCGGAATTGGATGGCGGAGAGATTGACCGCGACCAGAAGCTCGGCCGGCCAGCGCGCCGCCTCGACGCAGGCTTGCCGCACGATCCACTCTCCGATGGGAACGATCAGGCCGGTGTCCTCGGCCAGGCCGATGAATTCGTCCGGCGACACGAGGCCTCGATCCGGGTGATTCCATCGCAGCAACGTTTCGAAGCCGGCGATGCGTCGCCGCCCGATGCTGACGATCGGCTGAAAGAACAATTCGAATTCGCCTCGCGCCAGCGCGGACCGGAGCGCGAGATCGAGAGCGCGCCGGGTCTGGGCGAGCGAGTCCATGTCCGGGTGGAACAGGCGATATTGTCCACGCCCGTCCGCCTTCGCCCGATACATCGCGAGATCGGCGCGTTTCATCAGCGTGACCGGATCGACCGGTCCGTCCTGCGCCAGCGCGATCCCGACGCTGGCGCCGATGAACACCTGGTGGCCGTCGGCCATCTGACAGGCGCTGACGATCTCGATTAGCCGGCGAGCCAAGGTGATCGAACTGGCTTCGAGGTCGTCCGAGACATGAAGGACGGCAAACTCGTCTCCGCCGAATCGCGCGGCGAAATCGCCGGCGGGCAGCGTCTGGCGAATACGCTCCGCGACTTCCCGCAACAGCGCATCCCCGACCGAATGCCCCAACGTGTCGTTGATATTCTTGAAGCCATCGAGATCGACGAACAGGACCGAATAGCGCAATCGCTCCTCGCGGGCGCGAACCGTGGCCGCCAGCAACGTCGATTCGAAGTGGAACCGATTGGCGAGCCCGGTCAGCGTGTCGTGATGGGCGAGAAAGGCGATCCGATCTTCGGTCGCCATCCGGCGCGCCGCCTCCTCGCTCATCGCGGCGTTGGCCTGGACGAGCTGGGCGCTTCGTTCCGACACTCGCTCCTCGAGCTGTTTCTTGGCGTCCTCGAGCGCGCTGTTGACGCGGCGCAGTTCAAGCTCGGCCCGTCGTCGCGCCACCTCTTTGATGACCCGCTCCAGGGCGATAGCGAAGGCGACCGGCTTGGCGAAGCAATCGTTCGCTCCAAGCTTCAAGAATTCCGCGACATCCGCGAAAAAGGCCTTCTCGGTCATCATGATGACGGGCAAGATGGCCGCTGACCGGCTCGCGCGAACGCGGCGCAGCACCTCGGCGCCGTCGAGCCCAGGCATCTTCGCGTCGAGCAGGACGACATCGAAGGATCCCTTCTCGATCAGCCGCAGCGCCTCCTCTCCGTCCGCCGCTTCCCCAATCTCGAAGCCCCGGCGTTGAAACAGTCGCGCGAGCACCACGCGATTGTCGGCGATGTCGTCGACGATCAGAAGCCGCCCGGCCGGCCCCTCGTCGATGCGCGGCGCGTCCTCGGGCGAAGCGTCCAATTTCCGCAACTGCAGTTTCATTCCAGGCTTCTCTTATCGAGCCGAAACGGCGCTTCGTTCCGCGCTCGCGTCGACCAGCGCGGCAAAATGTCGCAGCAGAGCATAGTCTGCGGAAGTGAATCGTGTCTTGACATTATTGCGCCAATGGCATCCGCGCAAAAATAGAACGCGTTCTTGGGTCGATATGGTTACCGCGACCTTGATAGCTCGTGAACGAGCGAGGCGTGAAAGTCGATCACGAGACGCTTTTCGTCCGGGTTCGGCGCTATGCTCCGCTCGAGCCTATTTGTGATCAATACTCAGGACGCCGATCGACGTCGGGGCCGCATACCGAATGACACTTGCCGCAATGCGGCCGCGACGACCCCCGCCGCGCCTACTGAAACAGCCGCCGCGCCACCGCCTTGGTTAGGCTGGCGACGTGCACGTCGTCGATCGCCTTAACGTATTGACCCGAATAGAAGTAGCGGATCATCGCGATTCGCACGCCGAGCGATCCGTCGAAACTGACGGCGAACGACGCCCGGCTGACGCGTACGATGCGCGCCTCGACGACGCAGTCGCCGATGCGGAAAGTGACCGCGCCGTCTTTCGGCCCCGGCGCGAGGCCGACGATCTGCGCGCCGGAAATCGAAATGTCGATCAACTGGCGCAAGTGGTCGACGCCGCCGATCGTCAGCGTGACGAGCTCGTTGGTTTCGAAGCGCTCCGCCTTGCGTCGTCTCGGTTGTTCGACGCACACGAAGCAGATGAGCAGCAGAATGGCGAAATTGTACCAGCTCCAGAACAGCGCCAGCACGCCGAATTGCACGCCGTCGCCGCGAACGTCGAGGTGGAAGGCGTAGCCGATCGATGCGATCGTCAGGATGAGAAGCACGCCAAAGAAACGGAAGAGCGGCCACTCGACGAAGCGGCGGCCGCGATCACCGCCCTTGGCGGTCACTTTGAACTTGTGTCCCTGCGGCCGCAAAAGGCCGATCGCGACGGCCTTGACGACGGCCGGCGCGGCGATGAGCTGGCAGACGTCGGACATGATCGGGATCAGCCGCCCGCGCGTCATCCAGTTCATCGCCGCGGTGTGCCAAATGAAATAGGGCAGAAAATAGCTGGCGACGTCGCTCAAGTCCGCGCGCACCGACTTGATGTCGAGCAGGAAATAGAGGATCGGGACGATCAGGCCCATCAGCCGGGCAGGGAAGATCGCCGCCCAGTTGAGGAAGCTTTCGACGAGCGACAGCCGGTCGACGATGGTCAGGGCGCTCGTGCGGGAAAGCGGGCCGCTGCGCCCGCGCACGATCTGCATGAAACCGAGGCACCAGCGGCTGCGCTGGGTGATGTATTCCTTGACGCCCTCCGGGGCCAATCCCAGCGAGAGCGGCTCGTTGAGATAGACCGTCGTGTACCCGGCCTCCTTCATCCGCAAAGTCAGAAGATAGTCCTCGGTGACCGAATCCGTCGGCATGCCGCCGATGGCGCGCAAAGGTTCGAAACGAATGATCGACGACGTGCCGCAACAGAACGCCGCCGACCAGGCGTCTTTGGCGGGCATGACGACGTCGAAGAAGAACCTCTGATCGTCGGGCCAGACGCGCTTGGCCAAGAGATTGGCCTGGATCGGGTCGGGATTGATGAAATGCTGCGGCGTCTGCACGACGCCGACGCGATCGTCGCGAAACAGCGTCATCGCGCGCGACAGAAAATTCGGCGTCGGCACGAAGTCGGCGTCGAGGATCGATATGAACTGCGGCGGATTGCGCAGCGCCGCCACCTTCCCCAAGGCGTAGTTGATGTTGCCGGCCTTGGCGTGGGCGTTGTCGGGGCGCGCGATATAGCCGCAATCGAGCCTTTCGCACAGCGCCCTGAGCCACGGCCGCCCGCCGTCGTCGAGCATCCAGACGCGGTAATTCGGGTAGTCCATGCCGGTGGCGCCGATGATGGTGCGCTCCAGGATGCTTTCTTCTTCGTTGTACGAACAGATGAAGAGATCGATCAGCGGCTTTTGCGGCAGGGCGCGGAGCCATGCCGCGTTGCGGTCGGCCTCGGGCGAGCGATTGCGCGTGCGCGACAGGAAGACCAGCGACAGCGCCGTCGCGACGAGCCCGCCGGTTTCGACCAGCAGGAAAGTCAGGCCGCAGGCGAAATCGAGCGTGAAGCCCGCCGGCGGCAGCGTCGAGGTCGCGCGCCAGAAGAAGTAGCGCACGAGCAACGCGAAGCTCAGCGCCATCACGCCGAAGCGCACCGGCGCGGAGTCGCGCCGCGCGATCGCGGTGAACGCGAGGCTGGCGCCCAGCAGGGCCAGCGTCGGCCAAAGCGCGGCGATCAGCTCGGTCAGGCCGATCTTGATCACGGCCGCAGGCCCAGGGCGCGGGCGTCGGCCGGTGTCGCGTCAGCCGCAGCGGCGCCGTCCTCGAAGGTGACGCGCCCCGTTCGCCCGACTTCGCATTCGCCGCTGTCCGCGATTTCAGGCACCGCGACCGTCACGTGATAGGGCTCCTTGACGAGGCTGCCCGGCAGGATGGCGAAATTGGCGGGCGCGCCGGCGTTTCCGGTCAGGTTGACCACCGAGCCGGCGTAGGACTTGCCGCCCGTCGACGGGCGGAACGTCGCGGGGCTGCCGACCTGCAGCCGGTTGTAGACGGATTCGCTGACGTTGGCGGTGACGACGGCGCTCGAACAATCGAGCAGGCGGATGAGATCCTGGCCGCGGCTGACGTGCTCGCCGGGCGCCGTCAGGACTTCCCAGACCCGGCCGCTGACGGGAAGCGCGACTTCGACGTCGGAGCGCAGCTTGTAGCGCGCCTGCTCGTCCGCGACCGCGGCGGTCAAGCGTTCGATCGCGGCGTCGCGCGCCTGCAACTGGGCCTCAAGATCGCCCACGCGCAAGCGCATTTCGTCGGCGCGCTGCGCGGAGTCCGGTCGATCGTTGTAGCTGTCGCCGACGAACACGCCCTGGTAGGCGGCGTTGCGCTCGACGGATCCCTCTTCAAGGCTACTGCGCGCGCGCTCCTCGTCCTCGGCCGCGACGATCCTGTCGCGTCGCAATCGCCCGAGTTCCGCCGTCGTCATGACGCCGGATCGAGCCAGAGCGCTTGCGCGAGTGAAGGCGGCGTCGGCTTCATCGGCTTTGGCGGCGGCGGCGGCGACGTCATGGCCGAGCGCCGCAATGCGCGCGTTGAGCTGGAGAATGCGGCCTTCGGCGAATTGCCGCGTCTGCCGCTCGAGATCGGCGAGGCTGGCCTGCGCCATGGCGAGCCGCTGCGCCAGAGCCGGCCGCTCGTCCTCCATGTCGCCGAGCTGGCGGCTGAGATCGTCGAGGCGGCTGCGGTCGGCCTTGTCGTCGCGGATGCGCAGCACCGGCGCGCCCTTGTCCGCCGACCACGCCTTGAAATCGTGCGGCGCGGCCGCGACGACGCCGTCGATCGGCGAACGGACGGTGACGATGCGCGAGTTGACCACCGCCTCGACGCTGGCGGCGATGAGCAGCGTCTGCAGCGGCATCCAGCCGAAGATCACCACAAGGGCGAGCCCGACGCCGACCTTGACCAGCCGGTGGCCGGAAATGCGCGACAGCAGGCTGCGAGGCGCCGCCTGCGGCGCTTGCGGCGACGGTTTGGTCTCGGCCGGCGCCGGCGCAGGCTGGCCTTGGCCGGGGGGCGCGTCGTCGAACGCGTGATGAAGAGCGGCCTGCATGCGGCGAACGTCGAACTCGGCGTCGGCCGCCGCGGCCGCTTCGACGGCGGGCGGCGCGGCGCCGATGGCTGCGCGATCGAGGCTTCGCTCGCCCGGTTCCGGGGCGGGGACGAAGACCGCAGGCTTGCTCGACGTCGGAGCGCTCATCGCAAATCCATCTTGGCCCGTTCTGGCGATTGGCTCGGCGGCGGACCCCCGAGGATGGGTCTCGTCAGGGCGTCAGTCCCCAATCAACAGGCGGACGGCTTCGAACCGCAGCTTTCGCCGGCGTCCGGCGCGATGCTCTCCTTGCCGATACGTAAGTCGACGGATGCTAATTTCTCGAAGTTAATGTGTGTTTGCCACATCGCGGCAATTCGGGAATTCGCCGATCATGGTAAAGGAAACGTTCGTTCTTGCGGCAAGAAGCCCAACTCGCCGGGGCGCCCCTTCCGCCCTTGCGGGGGAAGACGGGCGCGCGAAGCGCGGCCGGGTGAGGGGCGGGGGAGTAGCCGCGCAGCCGCCGGATCGCTTCGCTCGCGTTCGCCGAGACGGCGCTTGCATGCGGCGAATGGTTCGCGGCGGAGCGCTTCCCGCGTCCGCGCCGGCGCGACACAATCGAAAACCGAAGAATACGGCGAGCGGGCGCGATGCCGGGATCGGTGAAGATATTTCTCTCGACCGTTTCCGACGAGTTCCGCGCCTATCGCGATCAACTGCGCTCCGACCTCACGCGGCACAACGTCGAAGTGAAGGTGCAGGAGGACTTCGTCGACCTCGGCGGCGACACGCTCGATAAGCTCGATATCTACATCGAACTCTGCGACGCCATGGTGCATCTCGTCGGCGACATGACGGGGTCGGCGCCCGCGAAGCGCGATGTCGACGCGTTGCTCGCCAAGCGTCCCGATCTTGTCGCCGAATTGCCGCCGCTCGGCGAGGCGCTGCGCGACGGGGTCGGCGTCTCCTATACGCACTGGGAGGCTTGGCTCGCGCTCTATCATCGCAAGCTGTTGTTCATCGCCAAGGCCGCCGCCAAGGCCGAGCGCGGACCGAAGTATGCGCCGACGGACGCCTCGCGCGCCGCGCAAGTCGCGCATCTGGCGCGGCTGGAGGCGCTGATCCGCTATCCCGGCTGTGTTTTCAACGGCCCGGACGATCTCGCTAAGCATGTTTTCGCCTCGGCGATTCTCGATCTGCTGGTGAAGGCGGACGCCGGAAAAACGCTGCGCCGCCCCAACAATCTTCCTTTCGCCTCGCTCGGCTCCCTCTTCAAGGGACGCGGGGAAGCCCTTGATAAGCTGCACAAAGCGCTGAGCGCGAACGCCGGCGCAGCGACGGCGATCGTCGGGCGGGCGCTGCATGGGCTGGGCGGGATCGGCAAGACGCGGCTGGCGGTCGAATATGCTTTTCAGCACGAGAGCGAGCATTCGGCGCTGCTGTTCGTGCGCGCCGACACGCCGGCCGCGCTCGACACCAGTCTGGCGGCGCTCGCCGGGCCGGACATTCTCGATCTCCCCGAGAAACACGCGCGCGAGGATGCGGCGAAGATCGCCGCCGCGCTCGGCTGGCTCGAAGCCCATCCGGGCTGGCTGATGATCCTCGACAACGTCGACGACGCGCCGGCCGTCGCCGCCGTCGCCAAGCTCCTCGCGCGCCTCAGCGGCGGCAAAGTCATCGTCACCGGCCGCGCCGGCAATTTCCCCGCTTCGCTGCGCAAGCTCGAACTCGGCGTGCTCGACACGCCGGCCTCCGTCGCCTTCTTGATGGAGCGCACTGACGACGACCGCGCGCGTTCGCCCGACGACGCCAAGCTGGCGCAAGAGCTCGCCGGCGAACTCGGCGGCCTCGCGCTCGGGCTCGAACAGGCGGGTGCCTACATCGCCGCCGAGCGCATCGGCTTCGCGCGCTATCTCGAACTTTGGCGAGAGAAGCGCGCCAAAGTGCTCAATTGGTTCGACAAGACCTTGATGAGCTACGACCACGATACGGGGCTCGCCGCGACCTGGGCGACCTCGGTCGACCGCCTGACGCCGGACGCCCGCCGCCTGCTCGAACGACTCGCCTTTCTCGCGCCGGAGCCGGTTCCCGGCTCGCTGCTCGACGTCGCCGCGCCCGGCGATCCCGAGGGCTTCGACGCGGGCTCGGCGCGCGCGAACCTCTTCGCCTATTCGCTCGTCTCGCGCGCGGCGGTGGAGACCGGCAAGACGGCGCAGGACGGCTTTGTCGTGCATCGGCTGGTGCAGGATTTCACTCGACGAAGTATGACGGAGGAGCGACGCGACGCGGCGTTGAGGGAGGCGCTGGGGTGGGTGAACGCGGCGTTTGCCGGCGATCCGCAAGACGTCCGAAGCTGGCCGGTCCTCGATTCGCTCGCGCCGCATGCGCTTACGGTCGCCAAGCACGCCGACGAGGCGGCGATCGCCGAGCCGACCGCCTGGCTTTTCAATCATGCCGCTGTGCTGCTTCAAGCGAAGGCTCGTTACGCTGAGGCCGAACCGCTCTATCGCCGTATGCTGGCGATCGGAGAGGCGAGCTACGGCCCCGACCATCCGAACGTGGCGGCCGGCCTGAACAATCTCGCGAGCTTGTTTTGCGTCACGAACCGCTTCGGCGAAGCCGAGCCGCTTCTTCGCCGCGCGCTGGCGACCGACGAGGCGAGCTACGGGCTGAAACATCCCAGCGTGGCGATCCGCCTTAGTAACCTTGCCGATCTACTTTACATGACAAACCGGCTCGTCGAGGCCGAGCCACTGATCCGGCGCGCTCTGGCGAGCGACGAAGCGACCTATGGGCCCGATCATCCAAATGTGGCGATCCGACTCAACAATCTGGGGAGCTTGCTTCGCGCCACGAATCGGCTCGCCGAGGCAGAGCCGCTGATGCAGCGCGCTTTGGCGATCGACGAGGCGAACTACGGGCCAGATCATCCGAACGTGGCGAGAGACCTCAACAATCTCTCGGGTTTGCTTTGCGCCACGAACCGGCGGGCCGAGGCCGAGCCTAATTATCGCCGGGCGCTGGCGATATCCGAGGCGTGCCTCGGGCCGGATCACCCGAACGTGGCGATCGGCCTCAACAATCTCGCGGAGATGCTCCGCGCCACGAACCGGCTTGGCGAGGCCGAACCGCTTTATCGCCGGGCGCTGGGGATTGTCGAGGCGAGCTACGGACCGGATCATCCGAACGTGGCGACCGGCCTCAACAATCTCGCGGGGTTGCTTTTCGCCACGAGCCGCTTCGGCGAGGCCGAGACACTTTTTCGCCGTGCGCTGGCGATCACAGAGGCTAGTTTCGGACGCGATCATCCCGACGTGGCGAGAGACCTCAACAATCTCGCGGGGTTGCTTTACGCCACGAATCGCTTCGACGAATCCGAGGTGCTGTATCGCCGTGCACTTGCGATTGTCGAGGCGAGCCACGGGGCGGATCATCGGGACACGGCGACGGTGCGCAAGAACCTCGCCGCGCTCGAAGCCTTGCGGGGGTGAGGCGGGTCGCAGCCGGGCGCGGCTTTGCCTTTGGCGTTCGCAGATCCGGCGGCCACATCGGTCCGTCGCCGTCAATCCGCTCGCGCGGCGGCTGCGCTGCGCTTCGCCCCTACGGGGTGACCGCGCCGTCCCGATGCGGCGTTATGCTTCCATGATCTTTGCTGAGCCAAGCCGGCCCGCAGGGCCGGCCCCGCGCCGCAAAGATCATGGAGACCGAGAACTTGAGCCGCGGCAGGGCGCGAAGCGGTCTCGCGTCGCCGACAATTGCTTTCCAAGAAACGAATTTCATGCGACCTTCTCTCTATGGCTTTTCACAATGAACGCCGCGCCGGCGCGCCTGACCGCCGGAAGCGGCGCAAAAGTTTGGAGCGAGACGAAAATTCCTTTGGGCCGCCTGCAAGGCTTTGAAATCAAACAAAACGGCCAAGGAAATCTTTGGAAAAGTTTGGAGAAAAAGGCCCGAAATTTGGAAATGTTTGGCGCCGGCTTGGAAAAGCTTGCGCCGCCCTCATCCGGCCCTTCGGGCCGCCTTCTCCCGCGACGCGGGAGAAGGGCAGGGCGCCCCGCTCACACGTGCTCCACCGCCACCACGCCGCTCACCGCCTTCAGCGCGCCGGCGAGCGCGCCGGTCACGGCGTAGCGGCCGGGCAGCTTCACCTCCACTTCGCCCTCGCGGGGCCCGAGCATCACCACCAGCGTCACTTCGCCTTCGCCCTGGGCGCGCAGGCGCTCGGCGATCGAGGCGAGGGGGGCTTCGTCGCGCACGAAGACGCGCAGGCCCTTTTGCACCTTGGCGGCGGCCTCGCTCAGCGATTCCACCTGGACGATGCGCGCGCGCACGTCCTCGCCTTCGGCGCTCGCCTGCAAGGTCACGAGAACGTCGGCGCCTTTTTCCAGGAGGTCGCGGTACTGGGCGAGGCCCTCCTGGAAGAGGATCGCCTCGTATTGGCCCGAGGGGTCGGAGAGCTGGACGACGCCGAGCTTCGAGCCCGTCTTGGTGCGCCGCTCGTAGCGGTCGATGACGCTGGCGCCGAGCCGCGCGGTGCTCGCGCCGCCGCGCACCGCGCGTGCGAAGTCCGCCCAGCGCGTCGCGCGCAGCCGCTTCAGCGCCGGCTCGTAGGCTTCCAGCGGGTGGCCGGAGAGGAAGAAGCCGACCGCCTCGAATTCGCGCCGCAAGCGGTCGGCCGCCGGCCAAGCTTGCGCGCGAACTTTGAGCGGCGCGGCGTCGGCTTCGCCGAACAAGGCGTTCTGGCCCGCCGCCTGCTCCTCGGCGCGGCGATGGGCGAGCGCCAGCATCGGCTCGATCGAGGCGAAGGCGAGGGCGCGGTCGCTCTCCAATTCGTCGAAGGCCCCGGCGGCGGCCAGACTCTCCAGCGCCTTCTTGTTGACGCCGCGCGGATCGACGCGGCCGGCGAAGTCGCTCAACGAGGCGAAGGGGCGTTTCCCCCGCGCCTCGACGATCGCCGCCGCCTGCGCCTCGCCGACTCCCTTGATCGCGCTCAGCGCATAGGCGATCGAGGGCGCGCCGGCGGCGTCGTGACGCACGTCGAAATCGATGTCGGAGCCGTTGACCGAGGGCGGCGCGACCTTCAGCCCGAGCCGTAGCGCCTCGGCGCGAAATTCGGCTAGCTTGTCGGTGTTGGACTTGTCCAGCGTCATCGACGCGGCGAGGAATTCGGCGGGGTGGTTGGCCTTGAACCAGGCGGTTTGGTAGGCGATGAAGGCGTAAGGCGCCGAGTGCGACTTGTTGAAGCCGTATTCGGCGAATTTGGCGCAGGCGTCGAAGATCGCGTCGGCCGTCGCCTTGGCGACGCCGCGCCCGACGGCGCCGCTGACGAAACGCTCGCGCTGGGCGTCCATCTCGGACTTGATCTTCTTGCCCATCGCGCGGCGCAGGATGTCGGCCTGGCCCAGCGAATAGCCGGCGAGATCCTTAGCGATCTGCTGCACCTGCTCCTGATAGGTGATGACGCCGAACGTCTCCTTGAGGATCGGCTCCAGCAGCGGGTGGGCGTATTCGACCTTTTCCTCGCCGAGCTTGCGCGCGCAATAGACGGGAATGTTGGCCATCGGGCCGGGGCGATAGAGCGCGACGAGCGCGATCAGGTCCTCGAACCGGTCGGCGCGCATGTCGACCAGCGCCTTCTTCATGCCGGCGCTTTCCAGTTGGAACACGCCGATCGTCTCGCCGCGGCCGAGCATTTCGAAGGTCTTCTTGTCGTCGAGCGGAATGGCGGAGGGATTGACGACGATTCCGCGGCGTTTGAGCAGGGCCACCGCCTTGGCGATCGTGGTCAGCGTCTTCAGGCCGAGGAAGTCGAATTTGACCAGGCCCGCCGGCTCGACCCACTTCATGTTGAACTGCGTCGCCGGCATCTCCGACTTGGGGTCGCGGTAGAGCGGCACCAGTTCGACCAAGGGCCGATCGGCGATGACGACGCCGGCGGCATGGGTCGAGGCGTTGGAATAGAGCCCCTCCAGGCGCTCGGCGATCGCCAGCATCTTGGCCACCTTGGGATCGGCGCTCGCCGCCTCCTGCAGGCGCGGCTCGTCGGCGACCGCCTGTTTGAGCGTCACGGGCTTGGCCGGGTTCTGCGGCACCAGCTTGGCGAGCTTGTCGACTTGGCCGAGCGGCATCTCCAGCACCCGGCCGACGTTGCGCATCACCCCGCGCGCCAGGAACGAGCCGAAGGTGATGATCTGGGCGACGCGATCCTCGCCGTAGCGCCCGCGCACGTAGGCGATCACTTCGTCGCGCCGGTCCTGGCAGAAGTCGATGTCGAAGTCCGGCATCGAAATGCGTTCGGGATTGAGGAAGCGCTCGAACAAGAGGCCGAAGCGGATCGGATCGAGATCGGTGATCGTCAGCGCGTAGGCGACCAGCGAGCCCGCGCCCGAGCCGCGCCCCGGCCCGACGGGAATCCCCTGCGCCTTCGCCCATTGGATGAAGTCGGCGACGATGAGGAAATAGCCGGGAAATTTCATCCGCACGATGACGCCGAGCTCGAATTCGAGCCGCTGGCGGTAGTCCTCGATCGTGTGGCCCGGCGCACAGCCGTAGAGCGCGATCAGCCGCTCCAGGCCCTCACTCGCCTGGCGGCGCAGTTCCTGCTCCTCGTCGACCGCCGCGCCGTCGGAGGCGGAAAAATGCGGCAGGATCGGCTTGCGCGTCAGCGGACGATAGGCGCAGCGCATCGCGATCTCGACGCTGTTGTCGGTCGCCTCCTTCAAATCGGCGAACAGCGCCAGCATTTCGGCGCGCGTCTTGAAGCGATGCTCCGGCGACAGGCGGCGCCGCTCCGGGGCGGAGACGAGCGCGCCTTCGGCGACGCAGAGCAGCGCGTCCTGGGCCTCGAAATCGGCCTCGCCGGCGAAATAGGGTTCGTTGGCGGCGACGAGCGGCAGCCCTTGCGCGTAGGCGAGATCAATAAGGGCCGGTTCGACGGCGCGTTCGCTCTCCAGGCCGTGGCGCTGGATCTCGACGTAGAGGCGGCCGTCGAAGCGCGCGGCGAGGCGCTTCAGGCGCGCCGCGGCGACGTCGTTAAGGCCGAGCGCCAGCGCGCGGTCGATCGGCCCCGCCGGCCCGCCGGTGAGGGCGATGAGGCCGCCCGACTCGTCGAGCGCGTCAAAGCCGATATGCGGCTCGTCGCCGTCGTGGGGATCGAGCCAGACGCGCGAGGCGAGCCGCATCAGCGCGCGATAGCCCGCCTCGTTCTGCGCGATGACGACCAGCGGCGCGCGCGCGGCCCGCGTCTCGTTGAGGCGCGAGGCGGCGGGCGCGTCGGAAAAATCGACGGTGAATTGCGCGCCGATGATCGGTTGCACGCCCGCCTTGGCGAGTTTTTCGGAAAACTCCAGCGCGCCGAAGAGATTGTTGGAATCGGTGATCGCCAGGGCCGGCATCGCGTCGGCCTTGGCGAGCTTGGCCAGCGCCTCGATGGCGAGCGCGCCCTCGCGCAGCGAAAACGCGCTGTGCACGTGCAGGTGCACGAAACCGACGGCTTTGAGAATCGACGAATCCATGGGCGCTCCGCCGCCATTCTCGCAGGACGACGGGCGCGGGTCGAGCCGGAACGGACGGCGCCTGTGGATGGCGCGGGCGCGGCGCCCATCCAGCGGTCGAATCGTTAACGCTGCCCGCAAGGGAAAGTTTAACGCGACCCGCCGACAATCGGCGCGGGAATGAAAAGGCGAACGAGGCGGCGCGATGGCGGGCCAGGAGGTCGTTTTCGGCAAGCGGGGCGCGCCGGCGAAACCAGCGGCGCCGCCGCGCCGCGAGGCGCCGTCGGCGGCGTTCCTCGCGGCGAGCGAGGCGGCGCGGGCCGCTTTTCTCCATGGCCATCCGGATCGGGAGTTGGACGCCGAGCCGGCGCTAAGCGGGCGCTCCGCGGCGCGCGACGAGGAAGCCGACATGCGGCGCTTCATCGGCGCGAACTGGGCCGGATATCGCGATCTCTGGCTCAAGATGAAGGACGCGCCGGCCCTCGCGCCGAGCCGCAGCTATGCCGCGGCCGCGTTCACCGGCCTCTGGCTGCTCTTCCGCCGACGCTATGGGCTGGTGCTCACCGTGATGGCGCTGCAATTCGGCGTCACCTTCGCCGCGCCGCTCTTCGGCGCGCCGCTCGACCTCGTCGTCGCGCTCATTTTCGGGCGATATGGCAAGGCGCTGGTGGTGCGCGACGGCTTCGCCGCGATCGCCCGGATTCGCGGCGAACGCGGCGCGGCGGACGACGCCGACCTCCGCATCGCGCAAGCGGGCGGAACGAGCGTCATCGCCCTGATCGCCGGCGCGTTTCTCGCGCTCTGGCTGCTCCTGATCGTCAGCGGCGAGGCGCCGCGCGACGCCGGCGCGCTGCTCGACGCGCTCGTCGGCGTGAAAATCTGAGGCGCCGCTAGGCGCCCGTCCCGGTCGCCTCGCGCAGGGCCTGCAAGGCGACGCCGTCGATATGGAGCATGCAGACTTCGTCTTCGCCCTTCTCCAGGCCTTCCCACTCGTGCTCGATCCTCCAGACGAGGCGCGCCGACTTGTCGTCGAGGACGCGGCGCACGGCGCGGGCGAGCGCTTTGCCCGGCCCCGACGCGAACGCGTCCCAGTCCTTGATCTTGAACAGCGCCTTCGTCTCGCCCCACGTCAGCACGCCGTCGCCCGCGGCGATCCGCTTGACGAATTCGGCGCTTCTTTCGTCGACTTGCGAAAGCAGTTGTTCGGCCTGCGCCGTGGTGAGGGGCGAACTCTTGGCCGGCTCGGCCGCGCGCTCCGGCGAAGCCTTCCACTGAAGGATCCGCGCGAGCAGCGCCGCATCGATGTCCATCTTGACGACGGCTTCGCCGTTGACGCGGAGTTCGAGGTTGATCATGACGGGTTCCCTTGGTTGCGAAGCGCGGACGGGCTCGCGCCGACGAATTGACTTCGCCCGACTGCCATGCGAGGCGGGCCGGCGCACTGATCCGCCTCAAACGCAGGGCCGCGCCTCGCCGAATCTAGGCGGCGCGGTCGACGGCGACGTGCGCGAGAAGCTCGCGAACGTCTTCGGCCCGGCAGAGCTGCGTTCCCGGGGAGAGCAGGGCGGCGGAGCCCGCCGCGACGCCGTGGCGGAACGCCTCCAGCGGCGGCAGGCCGGAGGCCTGAGCGCAGACCATCGCGGCCAGGAAGCTGTCGCCGGCGCCGACCGTGCTGACCGCATGGATGGGCAGCGGCCAGGCGCGCCAGGCGCCTTCCGGGGTGGCGAGAATCGCGCCCTGGCTACCCAGCGTCAACGCCACCGCCTTCGCTTGGCCGGCCTCGACGAGTTTCATGCAGGCGGCGACGCAGGCGGCCGGACTGGCCAGCAGCTGGCCGGTCAGCTCCCGCAGTTCTCCCAGACTCGGTTTCAAGAGATCGACGCCGTGATCGAGCGCCGCCCGCAGCGGGGGACCCGAAGTGTCCAGCGCGAAAGGCGCCGACCGGCCGCGCGCGATTTTCGCGATCCAGGCGTAGAAGTCGTCGGGGACGCCGGGCGCAAGACTGCCGCTCGCGACGATGACGTCGACCGGATCGCGGAACGCCGCGACCGCGTCCAGGCAATTTCGCCACTCGGTCTCGCTCAAGCGCGGTCCGATGGAGACGAAGCGATATTCGTGGCCGGTGGAGGTCTCGACCACGGTGAAGTCCTCGCGCGTCTCTTCCTCGATCGGGATGGCGAGGCCGCGGATGTTTTCCTGATCGATGAGCTTGTGCAGCCTTTCGCCGCAACTGCCGCCGGCCGGATAGACGGCGATGGCTTCGTTCCCGAGGCGATTGGCCACCCGCGCGACGTTGACGCCGCCGCCGCCGGGGTCGCGTCGCGCCGGCGCGCAGCGCAGCTTTCGCGTCGGCTGGACGCGGTCCACCGACGTCGAAATGTCGATGGAGGGGTTCATGGTGATCGTCAGCACGCGAGCCATGGCGTTCGCCTCTCTGATCGGCCGGTTTTCCAAAGAGCGCGCTAGCTGGCCGCTTCCGCCTCGCGCACGATGTCGATCGTGCGCAGCAGGCTGGCGGGATTGACGCTGATCGAATCGATGCCGAGCTTGGCCAGGAAGCGGGCGATTTCCGGATAATTCGCCGGCGCCTCGCCGCATATGCCGACCTTGCGTCCGTTTCGCTTGGCGCCGGCGACGGCCAAGCGCAGCATCTCCAGCATGCCGGGATCGCGTTCGTCGAAATCGAACGCGACGATGTCGGAATCGCGGTCGACGCCGAGCGTGAGCTGGGTCAGATCGTTCGAGCCGATCGAGAAACCGTCGAAGACCGCGGCGAAGGCGTCCACCTGGATGACGTTGTTGGGGATCTCGCACATCACGTAGATTTCGAGCCCGTTCTCGCCGCGCTTCAGGCCGTTGTTCGCCATCGCGGCCAGGACCTGTTCGGCTTCGACGACGCGCCGGCAGAAGGGCACCATGATCAACAGATTGGTCAGGCCCATGACTTCGCGCACGCGGCGCAGCGCCTCGCATTCGAGCGCGAATCCGTCGGCGTAGGCGGGGTGGGCGTAGCGCGAGGCGCCGCGAAAGCCGAGCATCGGATTGGCTTCGTGCGGCTCGAAGGCGCCGCCGCCGAGGAGCGCGGCGTACTCGTTGGTCTTGAAGTCCGACAGCCGGATGATCACCGGCTTGGGATAGAAGGCGGCGGCGATCGTGCCGACGCCCTCGGCGAGATTGCGCACGAAGTACTCGCGCGGCGAGGCGAAGGCGCGCGCCCGCTCGGTGATTTGCGCGCGCTCCTCGGCGCTGATCCGCTCGGGATGGGCGAGCGCCATCGGATGCACGCCGATATGCTCGTTGATGATGAACTCCATGCGCGCCAGGCCGACGCCGGCGTTGGGCGTCATCGCGGCGCGGAACGCCATGTCGGGATTGCCGAGGTTCGCCATGATCTTCGTCTTCGGCATGACGAGATCGCCGACGTCGACGCGTGCGACTTCGAACGGAATTTCGCCTTCGTAGACGGTTCCCGACTCGCCGCCGGCGCAGGAGATCGTTACCAGCGCGCCTGTTTTCAGGACCGCCGTCGCGTTTTCCGTGCCGACGATCGCGGGAACGCCGAGCTCGCGCGCGACGATCGCCGCGTGGCAGGTTCGTCCGCCGTGATCGGTGACGATGGCGCCGGCGGTCTTCATCACCGGCTCCCAGTCGGGGCTGGTCGAGCGCGCCACCAGCACTTCGCCGGGCCGGAAGGTCCTTAGCTCTTCGGCGCTGCCGATGACGCGCACGACGCCGACGCCGATCTTTTCGCCGACCGCTTTGCCTGTAACGAGCGCGACGCCGCTTCCCTTCAAGGAATAGGTCTCGAGCATCGTCGCGGATTTGCGCGAGGCGACGGTCTCGGGGCGCGCCTGCACGATATAGAGCTGCGAATCGTCGGCGTCCTTGGCCCATTCGATGTCCATCGGCATCGGGTGGCCGGCGTGCCGCGAATAATGCGCCTCGATTTTCAAGGCGTAGTCGGCGAGGATCAGCGCCTCTTCGTCGGTCAGGCAGAATTGCGACTGCTGGTCCTCGGAGGTCGCTTCGTCGTGGGTGGTGAAGCCGGTGTGCCCCTTGGACAGCCTCATCGCAAGTTGCTTCTCGCCCAGGGTCCGGCGCAGGACGGTGCGATAGCCGGCGCGGAACGTCGGCTTGTGGATATAGAACTCGTCGGGATCGACTTTCCCCTGGACGATGTTTTCGCCCAGGCCGTACGAGCCGGTGACGAGGACGACGTCGCGGAACCCCGATTCGGTGTCGAGCGTGAAGATCACGCCGCTGGCGGCGCGGTCGGAGCGAACCATCTTCATCACCCCGACGGACAGGCCGACCTTGAAATGATCGAAGCCGTTGTTGACGCGATAGACGATCGCCCGGTTGGTGAAGAGCGAGGCGAAGCATTGGCGGCAGGCCTCGACGACGTCGTCGGCGCCGCTGATGTTGAGATAGCTCTCGTGCTGCCCGGCGAAGCTCGCCGTCGGTAGATCCTCGGCGGTCGCCGAGCTGCGCACTGCGACCGCGACATTGGGGCCGTATAGCGCCTCGAGCCGCCGGTAGGCGTCGACGATCTCCCGCCGCAGCGCGTCGGTCCCGGTCGCTTCGTAGACGATCTTTCGCGCTTGCGCGCCGCGCTTTTCCAGAAGCTCGACGTCGACGCCGTCGACGCCGTCCATCAGGCGGCGCAACTCTTTTTCCGCCCCCGAGCCCCGCAGCGCCTCGTAATAGGCGCGAACGGTGAGCGCGAAGCCGTTGGGCACGCGCACCCCTTGCGCGCTCATCTCGCGCACCATTTCGCCGAGCGAGGCGTTCTTGCCCCCGACCGAGGGAACGTCGTCCAGACGGATGTCGTCGAACCACCGGACATAACCCGAAGCGTCTACCATCGCCGCCTCCTTGCTGGACGGCCTTACGAAGAGCCGTTTGGCGCGAACGCGCATTGATTTGCGTCAGCCGCGCGCCCACGTCGCGATCGGAAGCCCCTGCACGCGCCGTCGGCTAGGCGATTCGCCCCGAGCGCCGTGTGGATCGGCGTTTCCGGTTCGATGGCCGGCCTCCCTTGCGCCGGCGCGCGCCGGGTCCTAAAGGCAAGGCGAAGAAGCGCTCGGCGCACCGGCTCGCTAGGGGGAGACAGATACGCATGTCGCACAAGATCCTCGTCGCGCAGGGGGGCGGTCCGACGGCCGTCATCAATCAGTCCCTGGTCGGCGTCGCGCTGGAGGCGCGGCGGTTTCCCTCCATCTCCCACGTCTACGGCGCGTTGCACGGCGTGCGCGGCATCGTCAACGAGGATTTCGTCGATCTCGGCCAGGAGACGACCGCCAATCTCGAGGCGGTGGCCGCGACGCCCGCCGCCGCGCTCGGCTCGACGCGCGACAAGCCGGACCTCAAGTATTGTCACGAGATTTTCAAGGTTCTCAGCGCGCACGAAATCGACACGTTCCTCTATATCGGCGGCAACGATTCCTCGGACACGGTGCGCATCGTCGCCGAGGAGGCGCTGAAGGCTGGGCATCCCATCAGGGCGATCCATATCCCCAAGACGATCGACAACGACCTTGTCGGTTTCGACCATACCCCCGGCTTTCCCTCGGCGGCGCGCTTCGTCGCGCAGGCGTTCATGGGGGCCAACCTCGACAATGCGGCGCTGCGCGGCGTCTACTGCGCCGTGGTCATGGGTCGGCACGCCGGTTTCCTCACCGCGGCCTCGGCGCTGGCGCGCCGCTATCCGGACGACGGGCCGCACCTGATCTACGTGCCCGAGCGCACCTTCGTCGTCGAGCAGTTTCTCGCCGACGTGAAGGCGGTCTACGACAAGCACGGCCGCTGCGTCATCGCCGCTTCCGAAGGCGTTCACGACGAGAACGGCGCGCCGATCCTCGCCAAGCTCGCCGACGAGCTCGAGAAGGACGCGCACGGCAACGTCCAGCTCTCCGGCACCGGCGCGCTCGCCGATCTCTTGTGCGAGGAGATCAAGCTCAAGCTCGACATCAAGCGGGTGCGCGGCGACACTTTCGGCTATTTGCAGCGCTCGTTCGTCGGCTGCGTCTCCGACGTCGATAGGCGCGAGGCGCGCGAAGTCGGCGAGAAGGCGGTGCAGTACGCCATGTGGGCCGACAAGAACGGTTCGGTCGCCATTCGGCGCACCGCGGATTACGCGGTCGAGTATCCCCTGATTCCGCTCGAGGCGGTGGCCGGCAAGACCCGGGTGATGGAAGACGAGTTCATCGCCGCCTCCGGCAACGACGTCACCGGCGCGTTTCGCGATTATCTGCGCCCGCTGCTCGGCTCCGACATGCCCGAAGTGCGGCGTCTGCGCGCCGCCAAGGTCGCAAGAGCGTTGCTGTGAGGGGCGCCTCGCTCGGCGTCACGCGGCCTTGCGGTCGAGCCGCAATCGGCGCAACGCCAGCTTTGCGGTGAGGCCCTGGACCAGGACCGAGAAGGCGACGACGCCGAACGCGGCGACGAGGATCTCGTCGCGGTAGGGCGTGGCGGGCGGCAGCGACAGGGCGAGCGCCAGCGCCAGCGCGCCGCGCAGCCCGCCCCACCAGAGAAAATGCCGCTCGGGCCATGAAACCGCCCAGCGCGAGCGCGCGAACAGGAACGCGATGGGATAGACGGCCGCCGCCCGCCCGGCCAGCGCCAGCGCGATCGTGACGAGGAGCGCGCCGAACGCGCGCGTCGGCGTCGCCCCCAGCGCGAGGCCGATCAGCAGGAACACCAGCGAATTGGCGACGAAGGCGGAAAATTCCCAGAACGCGACGACGAAGGCGCGCCCCTGCGAGGTCAGCGCGAAGCGATCCGTTTCGTCCGCGAGCACGCCGAGGTTGCCCATCAGCAGCCCGGCCGAGACGGTCGCCAGCACGCCCGAAGCGCCGACGCGCTCGGCGATCAGGAACGAGCCGTAGGCTGCGACCGCAGTCAGCGCGGTCTCGACGAGATGGTCGCTGGTGCGCCCGGCGAGCAGGATCGCGATGGCCGCGGCGAGGAGGCCGACGACCACTCCGCCGCCGATGAGAAGCGCCTGGCCGAGAACGCCGAGCGGCGTCGGCGCGCTCGCGCTCGCGCCGAGCGAGGCGACGACCAGCATGAACAGCAGCGCCGCGACGCCATCGTTGATCAGGCTCTCAGCTTCGATGACGAGCCGCAGGCGGCCCTTGAGGCCAGTCTCGCGCAGCAGCGCGGTGACGGCGATCGGGTCGGTGGCGGCGATGAGCGCGCCGAAAGCGAGCGCCGAGCCGGCGGGCCAGCCGAGCAGCGCCGTCAGCCCAGCCGCGACCACGGCCGCGCACAGCGCGACGCCGAGCGTGGCGAGCGCGAGGACCAGCGCGAGATCGCGCCTGAGCTCGCTCCAGGGGATGCTGATCGCGGCCTCGAACAGCAGCGGCGGCAGGATCACGTCGAAAATGACGTCGTGGGTCAGCGCCACGCCGAGGTCGACGCGAGTCAACGCCAGGGCGAGGCCGGTCAGAACGAGCCCGACGGTGTAGGGCAGGCGCAGCCGCCGCGCCAGGATCGCCACGATCATGGCGAGGCCGAGCAACTCGATCGTCGGAGCGAGCACGATGTCCATGCGCCAATCTAGCCGGACGCCGGCGAAAGCGGAACCGCGCTAGGGGACGATTCGGCGCCTCGGGCCGTCGCAGAATGTTCGCAATGTCTTGCGACTCTCGCAACGGACAAGGAGCCGGCGATGGATCGGACGAAATGGAGCGCCGTCGACGCCTATATCGTCGAGAAGATCGCGACGCCGGATTTCGCCCTCGACGCGGCGCTGGCGGCGAACGCCGCGGCCGGGCTGCCGGCGATCGACGTCTCGCCGCCACAGGGCAAGCTGCTCTATCTCCTGGCGCGCATGGCGCGGGCGCGCAAGATCCTGGAGATAGGCGCGCTCGGCGGCTATTCGACGATCTGGCTCGCCCGCGCCTTGCCGAGCGACGGTTTCATCGTGACGCTCGAAGCGGTTCCCAAGCACGCCGAGATCGCCCGCGAGAACGTCCGGCGCGCCGGCCTTTCCGGGCAGGTGCGCGTGCGCCTCGGCCCGGCGCTGGAATCCCTGCAGCGCATCGCCGAGGAAGGGATCGGCCCGTTCGATCTCGTCTTCATCGACGCCGACAAGCCGAGCAACCCGGACTATTTGGCCTGGGCGCTGCGGCTGGCGCGGGTCGGCGCGACGATCGTCTGCGACAACGTCGTGCGCGAGGGCGCCATCGTCGATCGCGCCAGCGCGGATCCGAGCGTCCAGGGGACCAGGCGCATGTTCGACATGATCGCCAAGGAGCCGCGTCTCAGCGCGACCGCGATCCAGACCGTCGGCGCCAAAGGCTGGGACGGCTTCGTCGTCGCAATCGTCGACCGGGCGTGACTCGCCGCGGGCGCTGCGCCTCGCCCTATTCCGCCGCGAACAGCGGCGCGCCGGCTTGCAGGAAGCGCTCCGGGTCGACCGGCTCGCCGTCGACGCGCACTTCATAGTGCAGATGCGGGCCGGTCGAGCGGCCGGTCGAGCCGAGGCGGCCGAGAACTGCGCCGGCCTTCACCTCCTGGCCTTCCTCGACCAGAATTTCCGACATGTGGCCGTAGCGGGTGGCCAGGCCGTTGCCGTGATCGATTTCCACCATCTCGCCGTAGCCGCCCATCGGCCCGGCGTGGACGACGCGGCCCGCCGCCGTGGCGTGGATCTCCGCGCCGTAGTCCTGCACCAGGTCGACGCCGGGGTGCAGAGCAGGGCGGCCGAGGAACGGATCGGGCCGATAGCCGAACGGCGAGGAGACCTCGGCTTCGCCGATGAGCGGCGAGCGCACCGGGAGGATCGGCATCAGCCGGCGCAGGCGATCGGCGCGGGCGACGTCGCTTTCGGCGCGCGCGAGCGCCTTGTCGAACGCGGGCGCGCCGGCGTCGACGGAGGCGGGAATGAACGGCCCGCCGACGCCGCCCTTGGCCGGCGGAGCGACCAGCGCGTCGGCCGAGAGGCCGGTCTCGGCGACGACGGCGGCCAGGCGCGCCGCGCCGCGCCGCGCGGTCGCGTCGATTTCGCCGAGCGCTGCGTTCTGCCGTCGCTCCAGACGGTCGAGCGAATAGGCGATCAGGCTGAGGCGCGCCGAGGCGCCGAGAGCGCGATCCTCGGCTGCCGCCGCTAGCTCCGCCGCCGCGTTGTGCTCGCCGTCCGCCTTCTCGTTTATGCTCACGTGCTGGCGCGGCTCTTCGACCGGGCTCGGCTTGGGCGCGCTCTGCAGCGGCGGCGCGGCGAGCGGCTCCGGCGGCGCGAACGCCTGCGCCGCCGGGCCGATCACGCTGTCCGAGACGCTCGAGGGGTTCGCCGCGCCGATCGCCGAGAGCGCGGTGGCGCGCGCGCGGACGGCGCTGGCGACGCGCGGGCGCGCCGGCGTCGCGGCCGCGATATCGTGCGAGGCCTCGTCGACCAGGGCGGCGACGATCGAACCGCGCTGCTCCAATTGCGCTTGGCGCGACAAAAGCTCGTGAAGCTTGCCCTCGAAAGAATTCTGGTCGAGCAACTGGCGGCCGGCGACGCGGTCGAGCTCGGCGCGCGCCTTGGCGAGGCGATCCTCGTAGGCGTATTGCATCTCGGCCTGGCGGGCGGCCAGGGCGCTCAGCATGTCGTCGCGGAAGACGAGATAGAGCGTCGCCGCGCCTCCCCAGGCGAGGGAGACGGCGACGATTGCGAGGAGCGACCAGAGCGTGACGGGGCGCAGCGCGAACGTGCGGATGTCGCCGCCGCGTGCGCGCGAGAAGAAATAGAGCAAGCGCGGCGATTTCGGCCGCGGGCGGGAATCTCGCAACGACATGCGGCCACACGCTCCGACCCCGACGAGGCGGGGCGATCCAGGCCGCGATTACATCCCATTAGGGTTAACCATTGGCAAACGCCGCGCCCAGCGCTTCAGCGGCCGCCAGGACGTCGGCGGCGTGGCCGGGCACTTTGACCTTGCGCCAGACGCGCGCGATGCGGCCGTCGGGGCCGATGAGGAAGGTCGTGCGCTCGACTCCCATGTATTTGCGGCCGTACATGCTCTTTTCCCGCCAGACGCCGTAGGCTTCCAGCGCCGCCCGCGATTCGTCCGCCGCGAGGGTCAGCGACAGATCGTGTTTGCGCTTGAACTTGGCGTGACTGGCGAGGCTGTCCGGGGAGACGCCGAGGACGACGGCGCCCGCCGCTTCGAACTTGCCGCGCAGGGCGTTGAAGGCGATGGCTTCGGCGGTGCACCCCGAGGTGTCGTCCTTGGGATAGAAGTAAAGCACGATCGTTTTGCCCCGCAACCGGCTCGGGGAGACGCTCCGCCCGTCGTCGGCGGGCAGCTCGAAATCCGCCGCCGCGTCGCCGATGTCCAAATTTTTGACCATTTCGCCCTCGTTTGAGCCATTTTCGTCGTCAAGGTGCCGGCGAGCCGGCTTCACGGCGACGAGGAGTCAGATTGACCCGGGACCGCAGTCGGTTCAAGAGCTTCCATGGGCCCCGAATTGACTTTCGGCGCGCGGGCAGGGACGACTGCGGGCGCATCGCGCCGCTTTCGCCCGCTCGCCCGAAATCGCCGGACTCGTGGTCTTGATCGGCTGGAAGAGCGGAGACGGCACAGGATTGGTCGACCAAATCGACGCAGCGGCGCGATCCAAGGCCCGATCGGCGATGCAGCGCCTGCTGCGCAGCGGGCAAGGGCGCACTCTGCCCGGGACGTCGCGCTTGGTTACGGCTCGCGGTCTCTTGCGCGCCTTGCTGGGGATCGGCGGGATCGCCTTCGCCTTCGCGCTGGCGGCGCTCGGCTTCTTTTTTTTCCTGCTCGGCTCGCACCCGATCGACGTCGATGGGTTAAATCCGCGCATCGTCCAAAGCCTGGAGGAGCGCCTGGGATCGCGCTACGCCGTCGCGATCGGCTCGACCTATCTCCAGCGCATGCACGGCGGCGTCGCGCTCGGCTTCGGCGACATCACCATCCGCGACCGCGCCGGCCGCACCGTCCTTTCGGCGCCCGGCGGCCGAGTCGGGCTCGACGCGCTTTCGCTGTTGATGTTCGAGATCAAGGTGCGCAGGCTCGAGCTCGACGGCCTCGATCTGCGATTGCGCTTGCGCCCCGACGGCGCCCTCTCGATCGCGGCCGGCTCGGATTCGAGCGCGGCGACCATCGAACTGCCGGCGCCCGCGGCGTCGGAATCCGCCTCGGGCGCCGCGGCGCCCGATTTCGGCCTGCTCGCGTTCCGGCTGATCGATGCGATGACCGGCGCCAGTCAATCGCTCGACCGCGTCGGTCTCGCGCACGGTCACCTCGAGGTCGAGAACGCGGCGCTCGACAAGAAGACCGTCTACGACGATCTGTCGTTGTCGTTCGACAAGAACGAGAACGGGGCGGCGATCCACGCCTCCGCGCGCGGCTCGGCGGGACGCTGGTCGATCGACGCCACGGCGAGCGGGGGCGAGGCGCGCATGGTGTCGCTGAGCGCGCGCGATCTCAGTCTCGATGACGTGCTCCTCATGCACGCGCGGCGCCCGCCCTTTGAAACGGACATGCCGATTTCGTTCCGGGTCGAGGCGCGCCTCGCCGCCAATTCGGCGATCCAGGCCCTGCAGGGACGCTTCAGCCTCGGCGCGGGCTACTTCAAGCTCGACGATCCCGATCACGAGCCTTTCCTCGTCGACGAGGCGACGGGGGCTGTCGCGTGGGACGCCGCGGCCCATCGCTTCGACTTCAAGGATCTGCAATTGCTCTCGGGATCGACGCACGTCCTCGCCTCGGGGTGGCTCGCCCCGCCTGCGCCCGGCCAAGCCGCGTGGGCCAGCCATCTGGAATCCGACGACACGGTCTTCGCCCCCGAGCGTCCCGGCGAGAAGCCGATCGTCATCGATCAGGCGACGTTCGACGCGCGCTACCTGCCTAAGGAGTCCCGCCTCATTCTCGATCGACTGTCGGTGCACGGGCCGAGCGTGAACGGCGCGGCGAGCGGCGAGAGCGCCTCGGTCGGGGACGGCGCGACGCTCAAGCTCAATATGCAGGTCGGCCCGAGCGCCGTCGGCGACGTTCTCAGGCTCTGGCCGAGCTTCGTCAACGCCGGCGCGCGCACCTGGTGCCTGGAGCACATTCACGGCGGACGCGTCGTCAGCGGCTCGATGAGCGTGGACTGGGACGCCGCCGACGTCGATCTGGCGATTCACAAGCGCGCGGTCCCGGCCGCGAGCGTGCATGGCGAATTCTCGACGCGGGACACCGTCGTCGATCTGCTGCCGGGCGTTCCTCCTTTGACGGGTCTGGACGCCAGCGGCGTCATCACCGGGCATGACTTCGTCGCCACCGCCAAGAGCGGCGTCATCGATCTCACGCCCTCGCGGCGCATTCAGGTCGCCGACATTTCCTACGTCGTGCCCGACACCACCCCCGCGCCTATCGTCCCGGCTCGCGCCGGCGCCCGCTTGCAGGGCGGCGTCGATGCGCTCGCCGATCTCTTGAACCGCGACGCGCTGAAGCGCTACGCCGGCTTCACCGTCGATCCCGCCACGGTCAAGGGGCAATTCGAGGGCAAGCTCGCGCTGGACCTGAAATTGGGCAAGACGGTTCGGCCCGAAGACAATCAGTTTCGCGCCGAAGGAACATTGACGAATTTTCGCGTCGACAAGTTTCTCGGCAACGAACGGCTCGAACAGGCTTCGCTGTCGGTCCTGGCCGAACGCGGCAATCTGAAAATCAACGGCCAAGGCCAAATGTACGGTGTGCCCGTCGCCGTCGATGTGACCAAGGGCGCCGCCGACGAAGGCGCGGCCGTCTTGTCCCTTTCGTTCGACAACGCGACGCGCGCCAGGCTCGGCTTGCCCGGCGCCGGGTTGCTGAACGGCCCGATGGGCGTGCGCGTCAAGGCGCCGTTGTCCAAGGCGAGCGCCGACGTCGAAGTCGATCTCACGCACGTCGCCATCGACAGCCCGCAAACCGGGCTGTTGAAGGCGGCCGGCAAGCCGGGCAAGGCGACGTTCAGCTTCAAGCCGGACGCCGACGGCCAGGACGTCGCGGTCAACGCGATCGCAATCGACGCGGGCTCGATCGCGATTCGAGGAACAGCGGAATTGACCGCGGACGGCGCCTTCAAGAGCGCCAAGCTGACGCAAGTGCGCTTGTCCGCCGCCGACGAATGGAAGGCGGAGATCCAGAACGGGGAGTCGGGGATCAAGGCGACGGTGCGCGGCGCCGTGCTCGACGCGCGAAACCTCGTCAAGGGATTCTTGAGCGCGGGCGGGCCGCCGGGCGGCGGCAAGGATCTCGATCTCGACGTCAAGATCGCCAATGTGATCGGGGCCAACTCGCAAGCGCTGAGTCAATTCGAGCTCACCGGCGCCTGGCGCAGCGGCGCGATGAAGTCGATGCAAGTCAAGGCGCGCGTCGGCGACGGCGTCCTGACGGCGCAGCACGACGAAGCGGGACGGCTCACCGCTCACGCCACCGACGCCGGCGCGCTGAGCAAGTTCCTCGATTTCTACAATCGCATGGAGGGCGGAACGCTCGACCTCGTCATGCAGGACGCCGGCGCAGGCAATCGCGGGACCGCGAGCGTGGCCAACTTCACCTTGCGCAACGAGCCGGCGCTGCGGCAACTGGCGGCGGCGGGACAGGCGCCCGTCGACGGCGTGGTCGATCAGGCTCCGACCGTCGATCCGGACGCCGCGCATTTCGACAAGATGTCCGCCAGCTTCAGCCGCACGGCCGGGCGTCTCGAGTTGCGCGAAGCCGTCGTCTTCAACAGCCACATGGGCCTCACCACGCAGGGCTTCATCGACTACGGGCGCGACCGCGTCGACCTCAACGGCACCTTCGTTCCCGCCTACCAGGTCAACAGCCTCGTCACCCACATTCCCGTGGTCGGCACGCTGCTCGGCGGGGGCCGTCACGAAGGCATTTTCGGCGTCAATTACCGCATCGTCGGACCGGCCAGCGGGCCGACGCTGAACGTCAATCCGCTCTCGGCGATGACCCCCGGCTTCCTGCGCAAGGTTTTCGGCGTCGTCGACGGCACCACGCCGCCGATCGGCGAGCCGTCGCAGTTCGACGCGGCGCAGGAGGTCGGCGAGTCCCAGCAGGTCGGCGAGCCGCAGCAGATCGGCGCGCCGACCGCGGCCGTTCGGTAGCGGCTCACACCGCGCGCAGCAGGACGTGCTTCTTGCGGCCGAGCGACAGTTTGACGATTCCCGAGCCCTGCAGCGCGTCGCGGCCGATGGTCGCCTTTTCGTCGCCGAGCGCGACGTCGTTGACGCGCAGGCCGCCGCCGCGAATCTGGCGGCGCGCTTCGCCGGTCGAAGCGACGAGGCCGGCGCGCACGAAGGCCGAGAGGGCGCCGAGCCCGGCGTCGAATTCGGCCGCCGCGACGTCGATCGTCGGCAGGGATTCGGCGAGCGCCCCTTCTTCGAAGGTTTTGCGCGCGGTCGCGGCGGCCGCTTGCGCCGCCTCCGCTCCGTGCAGCAGCGCGGTCGCCTCGTTGGCGAGAATCTTCTTGGCCTCGTTGATCTCGGCGCCGCCCAGCGCCTCCAGGGCGGCGATCTCCTCGAGCGGCAGCCGCGTGAACAGCTTGAGGAAGCGGCCGACGTCGGCGTCCTCGCTGTTGCGCCAGAACTGCCAGTAATCGTAAGGCGAGAGCAGCGCCGCGTCGAGCCAGACGGCGCCCGCCGCCGTCTTGCCCATCTTGGCGCCGGAGGCGGTGGCGATGAGCGGCGAGGTCAGCGCGTAGAGCTGCTCGGTTCCCAGGCGCCGGCCGAGATCGAGGCCGGTGACGATGTTGCCCCATTGATCCGAGCCGCCCATCTGCAGCGTGCAGCCGTAGCGCCGATGAAGTTCCACGAAATCGTAAGCCTGCAGGCACATGTAATTGAATTCGAGGAAAGAAAGCTCGTGCTCGCGCGCCAGGCGCATCTTCACCGAGTCCATCGCCAGCATGCGATTGACCGAGAAATGCCGCCCGACGTCGCGCAGGAATTCGATGTAGTTGAGCCTGGCGAGCCATTCGGCGTTGTCGGGCATCGCCGCGTCGCGCGCGCCCTCGCCGAAGCGCATGAAACGCGAGAACACGTTGCGGATGCCCGCCTTGTTGGCCTCGATCTGCTCGACAGTGAGAAGCTTGCGCGTCTCGTCCTTGCCCGAGGGGTCGCCGACCATGGTGGTGCCGCCGCCCATCAGCGCCAGCGGCTTGCCGCCAGTCTCCTGCAGCCAATGCAGCATCATGATCTGCAACAGCGAGCCGACGTGCAGCGAGGGCGCGGTGCAGTCGAAGCCGATGTAGGCGACGAGTTCGCCGCCCATCGCCTTGTCGTCGAGGCCGGCGAGGTCCGAGCATTGATGGACGAACCCGCGCTCGATGAGAACGCGCAGGAAATCGGATCGGGGCTGAAACGCGTCGCTCACTTTTGGCTCCTCGGCCGGAAGTCGGCGCGAGGTTTAGGGACAAGGGCCGGGATATGCAACAAGCCTATGCGGAGGCCCGCTTGCGCGGCCGCCCGCCTTTGCGGCCATTCTTGCGTGCGGCGGCGACCTTGGCGGGGGTGCGTGCCAGACCGCCGCTCTTGCCGAGCAGGCCGGCCATCCACCCGGGCGAGCCAAAGACGCCTTGCAGTAGCGCCGGCAGATAAAGATCCGCGTCCAGTTTTGGCCAGTGCAAGCCAAGGCCCGTCGGGGTGATTTCAATGATCGCCAGATCGGCCGGCTTGGCGTCGGCCAGTCCTTCGGCGAGGCGCCGCGGAAACGCCAGTTCCAGGCCGTTGCTCAGGCTGACGGTGATGCGCGCGACGCGGCGATCGTAGCGCGCCGCGATCGCGCGCGGAGACGTTTCGATGCGCTCCCGCATGCGCTGTTCGGCCTGTCGGACGGCGGCGTCAGAGGTGTCCACGGACCGTCTCCCATTGAGCGCAAAGGGTGGGTATATGGGCTATGAGATCGGCGGCGATCTTGCGTATCTCCGGTCCGCTGAACCCGAAGCTTCGCGTGAGTTCCGCCGGTCCCTCGGGGCAATTGAGCAAGATCGCGGCTTCGCCTTTCGCGCGGATGACATGCACATGCGGCGGCGAATGGTCGTTGGGATAGATCGTGACCCGCAGGCCGTCGATGCGCTGGATCGTTGGCATGGCGCAGTATGCGGAAACCCAAGCGATTTGGAACTCGGAAAGAGCGGAAAGTGGTTGAAATATCCGAACCACGGGTCATGCGGTTCCAGCTCTTGCACAGCGAGGGCGGGGCCGCGCGTCCAGGACGAAAGCCGTGTATGGTCGAAACCGCTCGCGGGTTCGGTTCACGCCAGCCCGCCCTCGCGTCGAAGGCGGCGGAGCAGGTTTCGCCCGAACGGAGGGTTGGCCGAGCCGAGGCTAGAGAAGGGGCGCGCGAAATGAACGATCTCGACGCGATCATTTTGTCGCACGCGCGCAAGGAATGGCAAAAGGTCGCGAGGATCGCCGCGCAGACGATGCAAGAATGCGACGTCGCGCCAACCGACGACCGGCTCGAAGCCGTCGTCGCGCGCGTTCGCGACTTGGTCGCTCGCGGACGCCTCGAGGCGAAGGGCGATGTCACCCGTCCCCGATTCAGCGAGGTTCGATTGCCCGCCGACGAGGGGCGATGAGCCGGGCTGTCTCGCTCGCCGGCGCCGATAAGGTCGCGCTCGAACTCGGCAAACCCGCCTCGTCGCCCGCGTCAGCCAAATCGCAAGGGCGCGCGCCCCTTCCGCCCTTGCGGGGTGGCCGGCGGAGCCGGCCGGATGAGGGGGCGCGCCATCGGGCGTCGAAAGACGCCCGTTTTTCGACGAGCTATGGCGCGGCGGCTCTGTACGTTCGACGCGCGAAGCAATTGCAATGCGTGAACCGACAGTTGCGCAGATTCGCCATGCTATCGCAAAATGTCCAGTGCTCATCGAAGCCGTCGCGCTTCGCGCGCCCCCCTTCATCCGGCGCGCTCCGCGCGCCACCTTCCGCCGCGAGGGGGGAAGGGGTCCGCGCCCATTCAATTTGGCTGGCGCAAGCCCCTACGAAGGCAATCCCAGCAGCGCGTTGACCGAGACGTCTTCGTCGAGATCCTGCCAATGAATGCCTTCGCCGCGGCCGATCAGTCGCCAATGCGCGCGTTGAGCGGGCGTCGCGTCGCGCAGGCGGGGAAACCATTCGATCGGCGCCGAAATCTCGCGCCCGTCCGCCAGCGTGACTCGCAGGACCGCGGCGTCGCACTGCACGTCTATGGCGGCGGGGCTACGCCGAGCGATCGAAAAGGGCATGCCATGCCTCCAAGAATTCGTGCCGGCGTTCGATAACGGTCGCCCGCTCTCTACACCCTCACCCGCACATACTCCCCCGGCGCGTCGCAGAGCGGCTTCAGCTTGCCCGCGCCCGGCTCGCGCGGCGCGACTTGTTCGGCGGCCTGCGCCTTGATCCATTCGATCCAGTCGACCCACCACGAGCCGGGGTTCTCGGTGGCGGCGTCGAGCCAGGCATCGAAGGCGCCGCTCGGCGGCCCGCCGGTCCAATATTGATATTTCGGCTTGTCGGCGGGATTGACCACCCCGGCGATATGGCCCGAGCCGGCGAGCACGTAGCGCACCGGCCCGCCGAAGAACTTGGCGCCGGTGAAGACGGATTTCGCCGGCGCGATATGGTCTTCGCGCGTCGCCAGTTCGTAGACAGGGATCGTCACCTTGGAAAGGTCGATTCGTCTGCCCTCGATCGTCACGCGGCCCTGCGTCAGGTCGTTCTGAAGATAGCAGTGGCGCAGGTAGAAGCGGTGATTGGCGGCGGGCATGCGCGTCGAGTCGGCGTTCCAGACCAGGAGGTCGAACGGCATCGGCTCCTTACCCTTGAGGTAGTTGTTGACGAAATAGGACCAGATGAGATCGTTGGGCCGGAGCATGTTGAAGGCGTTGGCCATGTGCGCGCCCTCGAGATAGCCGGTCTCGGCCATCTTCCGCTCGATCGTCTTGAGCTGCTCGGCGTCGACGAAGACCTTCAGATCGCCGGCGTCGGTGAAGTCGACCTGGGTGGTGAAGAACGTCGCTCTGGAAATGCGCTTGTCGCCGATCTCCGCCATGAAGGCGAGCGTGATCGCCAGCAGCGTGCCGCCGACGCAATAGCCGATCGCGGCGACGTCGCGCTCGCCCGTCGCGGCCTCGATCGCGTCGAGCGCCGCGAAAATTCCCTCGCGCATATAGGCTTCGAATCCCTTCTCCGCGTGGCGCTCGTCGGGATTTACCCAGGAGACGACGAACACCGTCAGGCCCTGCGCCACCGCCCAGCGGACGAAGGATTTTTCCGGATTGAGGTCGAGCACGTAGAACTTGTTGATCCACGGCGGCACGATCAGCAGCGGGCGCTTGGCGACGCTCGGCGTGGTCGGCGCGTACTGGATGAGTTCGATCAATTCGTTGCGGTAGATCACCTTGCCGGGCGTCGCGGCGAGATTGACGCCGAGCTGGAACTTCCTCGCGTCGGACTGACGGATGCGCAGGCTGCCGCGCCCGGCGGCGATGTCCTCGGCCATCATGCGCAGCCCGCGCACCAGATTCTCGCCGCTCTCGGCGAGCGTCGTGCGCAGCACTTCGGGGTTGGTGGCGAGGAAATTCGACGGCGACAGCGCGCTCGTCACCTGGCGCAGGTAGAATTGCGCCTTGTCGCGCGTGTGCGGATCGATGTCCTCGGCCCGCCTGACGAGGTCGTCGGCCCAGCGTGTCGTCAGGACATAGGCCTGTTTGAGAAAGTCGAAATAGGGGTTCGAGCGCCACTCCGGATCGGCGAAGCGCTTGTCGCCCGCCTCGGGCGCGGCGACCGGCGCGGCGTCCTCGCCGTGCAGCCGGCGCAGCGTCGTCGCCCAGAGATCGACGAACCGGGTCGACAGCGCCGCCTGCGCCTCGAAGGCGCGCTGCGCGTCCGAGGCGTAATATTCCGCGACGCGGCCGAGCGCCGTCGCGATCTCGGCGATTTCTCCGCTGGGCTCGGCCTGGGCCTCGCCTGTCTCGCGCGGCTTGAGATAGGCGGCGAGCACTTTGCCGCCTTCCTCGATGAAGCGGGCGACGTTGCGCGACAGCGCCTCGAAATTCGGCAGCGGCGTCTCGCGACGCTCTTTCGCGCCGGCGTCTGGCCGCGCGGGCTCGGTGTCCTGTTTCGGCGGGGTCGCGTCCTTGGCCTCGCGCGGCGGCGAGGCGGGTTCGCTCGGCGCAGGAGGCGGCGGCGCGCTCGCCGGCGCGGCCTTCGGGCGTCGCGCGATCCGCGGCGCGGCGGCGGGCTCTTCGGCTTTGTCGGGGGCTGGCTTCACCGCCGGCGACGCGAGCCGGTCGTTCGTCGCGGCGCGCAGCAGCGGACGCTCGCGCCTCCGTTTGGCTGGACGGTCCGGTGTTTTCCTCGGCATGCGTTTCCCCGCGCGGCGCGCTCGCGTATTAAGTCCCGTTTCCGACATAATACGCCGCTAGCCTCACTCGAAGCTATAGGTTAGTTCGTCTTCGTGACGCCAGCGAGTCGTTCGCGGCGCGGAAAGAATGCGTCGTCATGGCGGTCCGCGGACGTGATCGCGCGACCGATGCGGGCATGACGGCGGAGGCGAGACGCGCTGGCTCGGGCGCCGGCCGAGGGACATCGGAAACATGGATTTCGGCGATCTCGCGATGATGCCCCGACCAGGACGCGAAGGCGCGCGGACGGCGCCGTTGATCCTCGTCGCGACGCTCCTCGCGGCGCTCGCGGCTGTGCCCGCGCGCGCTCAGGAGGCGTCGCCGGATTCGCCCTTGAGATCGCTGATGAAGGGCGCCGGGCTCGCCACCGACGTCGCTCCGCCGCCCGATTTCGTGCAGCAATCGCGCCCGCCGCAAGAGCCAGAGTCGATCCCGGCGTTCACGACGCCTCCCGAGCCGCCGGGGAAGATCAAGACGGCCAAGGAATTGGAAGCGATGGACGGCGATCTCGAAGCCGTGGCCAAGCGCCACGACGCCTTGCGCGCCGCCTTTGCGCCCTCGGCCAAGGCCGTGGCCCAGGCCGCGGCCGCGAAAAAGGCCAAATCGCGGGACAAGCCGGCCAGGAGCGGCCCCATCCCGACGTTTTAGGTTTGCGGCGCGCTTCTCGGCGATGCTAACAGGATCGACGCCCCGGCTTCGCCGCGGGCGGTCGAGAAAGGGAACTCTTCGCGATGCCCGAATTCCACAGCGTGCGGCGCCTGCCGCCTTACGTCTTCGAGCAGGTCAACAAGCTCAAGGCCAAGGCCCGCGCCGCCGGGGCGGACATCGTCGATCTCGGCATGGGCAATCCGGACCTGCCGGCGCCCAAGCACGTCATCGACAAATTGGTCGAGACGGTGGGCAAGCCGCGCACCGATCGCTATTCGGCCTCCAAGGGCATCCCCGGCCTGAGGCGCGCGCAAGCGGGCTATTACGGGCGCCGTTTCGGCGTCAAGCTCAATCCCGAAACCCAGGTCGTCGCCACGCTCGGCTCGAAGGAGGGCTTCGCCAACATGGCGCAGGCGATCACCGCGCCCGGCGACGTCGTGCTCGTCCCCAATCCCTCCTATCCCATTCACGCCTTCGGATTCCTGATCGCCGGCGGCGTGATCCGCTCGGTGCCCGCCGAGCCGACGCCCGACTTCTTCGTCGCGATGGAGCGCGCGCTCGTTCATTCGATCCCCAAGCCGATCGCGGTGGTCGTCTGCTATCCCTCCAATCCGACGGCGATGGTCGCCTCGCTCGACTTCTACAAGGACCTCGTTCTGTTCGCCAAGAAGCACGAGATCTTCGTCCTTTCCGATCTCGCCTACGCCGAAGTGTTCTTCGACGGCGATCCGCCGCCCTCGGTGCTGCAGGCGCCCGGCGCCTTCGACGTCGCGGTCGAGTTCACCTCGATGTCGAAGACCTTCTCGATGGCCGGCTGGCGCATGGGCTTCGCGGTCGGCAACGAGCGGCTGATCGCCGCGCTGGGGCGCGTCAAGTCCTACCTCGACTACGGCGCCTACACGCCGATCCAGGTGGCGGCGGCGGCGGCGCTCAACGGCCCCGACGACTGCATCAAGGAGATGCGCGCGACCTATAAGCGCCGGCGCGACGTGATGGTGGAGAGCTTCGCCGCCGCCGGCTGGCCGATCGAGCCGCCGCGCGCTTCGATGTTCGCGTGGACGCGGGTGCCGGAAAAATTCCGCCATCTCGGCAGCTTGGAATTCTCCAAGCTGCTGATCGAGAAGGCGGACGTCGCGGTGGCGCCGGGCGTCGGCTTCGGCGAGCACGGCGACGACTACGTGCGCCTCGCGCTGGTCGAGAACGAGCAGCGCATCCGCCAAGCCGCGCGCGGCGTCAGGCGTTTCTTCGAGGGCGCGGACGCGACGCTGCACAACGTGGTGAAGCTGAAGAAGCCGGCGTGAGCGGGGCGCCGGTCTCTTGTAGACGCGGGCGTCGACCGCGTCCGGCGCGTGAGCGCCTCGTTCGGCGGGCGTCGACGCAGCCGAACGAGCGCGGCCGACGGCCGCGCCTACAAGGCGCCCGGATTCTCGCCCCTCGAACGAAGAGAAGTTTATCGATCGGAGTGGTGAGATGAACAAGGCCGTTCAGATCATCGTGTCGCCTTCGGGAGAGCGGCTCGCCGTGCTGCCCGAGGCGGATTATCTCCTGCTGCTCGCAGCGAGCGAAGACGACGAAGGCGAAGCGAAGCCCGAATTCCTCGAAGAATTGAATCGGCGTCGTCGGCAGATCGCCGACGACGGAGCGCCGGTTGCGCTGGACGCGTTGCGAGGAAAGCGCGCCTGAGCCGCCGCTCAGCCAATCTCGAGTTCGTCGAGGCGCAGGGCGAAGGCTTCGGGCGCAAACTGCGGGACGAGCCGATCCGAGGCGCTAAAATCCAGCGTCTCGCCATAGCCGCTCTCCGAGGGGACGCGGAAGACGCAGGTCGTCAGCTTGACGGCGTCGATCACCCATAATTCACGCACGCCGAAGCTCGCATAGAGCGCGGCTTTGCGCCCCATGTCGTAGCGCAACGAGGAATCGGCGATCTCGACCACGAGCAGAACGCCGGACCCCGAAAGGCCACTCAATCCCGAAGCGCGCGGATAGACGACGACATCGGGTTCGAGATAGGTGTCGGCGGAAAGTCGGAACGTCGTTTCCGGCGTTAAGTCGCAATCCTCAGGGGCCACGCGATACCAGCGGCGGAGCAGCGCCGTCTTGACGACCTCGTGCTGATTTCCCTTCGGCGACATTGGAACCAGCTCCCCCCCGATCAATTCGATGCGTTCATCCTCCTCCATCACGCCGGCCGCGACCATCGCCTCGACCTCGGCGACGGTGAAACGGCGGCGCGGCAGGCCTTCGGCGGCGCTGGTGACGCGGGAAGCGAAAGGGACGTTCATATCGGCGCCTTCCAACAATCGGGGCTCGTCGGCCGCGACTTCAATCCGCCGATAGAGTATCACAAGCGCCGCCGCGCGTCCGCTCCAAGGTTTGCGGGCCCGGCGATCGCATTCTCGAGGGCAGGGAACCATGCCGCGCGCCGTCGACCACCTCGTCATCCCGGCGCGCGATCTGGCCGCGCAGGCCGAGCTCTACCGCCGCCTCGGCTTCCAGGTCGGGGCGCGCAACCGTCATCCCTGGGGCACCGAGAACCACATCGTCCAGTTCGACGGCGCCTTTCTCGAGCTGATTGGGCTCGGGCAGGGGTTCGCGGCGCCAGCGCCCGAGCCCGGCGTCTTTTCGTTCGCCGGCTTCGTCAGCGCTTTCCTGCAGCGGCGGGAGGGGCTGGCGATGCTGGTGATGCGCTCGCGCGACGCCGAGGCGGACCGCCGGCAGTTCAAGGCCGACGGGATCGGCGACTTCGCGCGCTTCGATTTCGCCCGCAAGGCGCGCCGGCCCGACGGGCGTGAGGTCGACGTCGCGTTCTCGCTCGCCTTCGCCGCCTCGCCGGCGCTTCCCGAAGCCGGCTTCTTCGTTTGCCAGCAGCGTTTCTCCGAGAATTTCTGGAGCCGCGCGGCGCAGGTCCATCCCAACGGCGCCAAGGGGATCGCGGGGCTCGCGATCGCGCATGAAAGCCCCGGCGAGGCGACGGATTTTCTGACGCGGCTCCTGGGCGCCGGCGCCGCGCGGCGCGAAGGAGCGGGGTTCGTCATCGAAGCCGACGGCGCGCGCATCGAATGCGCGCCGCGCGCGGCGCTCGCCGAACGCTATGGCGGATCGGCGATCGGCGCCGATGGTCCGCCCATTGCGCTCGCGCGCATTGCGGTCGCCGACATCGAGGCGGCTCGACGCGTCCTCGTGGCCAGCCGGGTCCGCCATGAGGCGCGCGGCGAAGCTCTCGTGGTGGATTGCGCGGCCGCCATGGGCGCCGCGATCGTTTTCGAACCCGTCCGCGTCGACTAGACGCCGATTTCGGCGCCGGCTCGGCTCCGCCTTCGCGGCAGGTTCGGGGCGCTCGTCCAACGTATTCGCTGGACTCTCTCCGCGGCCGCGAAACCGTAGAGGCAGCCGACCATCAGGAACAGATGCCGCCAATGGCTGGTGTCGATCTGCACGCCTTGCAGGACTTGCGGGAACAGCGACGACCACAACGCGATGATCTGCGGCTGCAGCGGCGAGCGTCGAAACGACAGCGCCCAGCCCAAATAGAGCGTGACGCCGACGAACGTGAGGAACGCCAGGCCGCCGAGCCAGCCGAAGGAGGCGAACGCGCTGAGGAAGACCTCATGCGGGTCTTGCGGAAAGATGTGGCTGAAGCGCAGCGGGCCAAATCCGAAAGGCCGGTCGAGAAGCATCGGTATCGAACGAATCTGATTGCCGAAGCGCCCTTCCTCGCCGACGTCGTAGTCCTGGGCCAGCGACGCGCGCGACAGGGCCATGTCCCTGACGTTGGGAATGGCGAGGACGATCGCCAGCAGGCACGCCACCAGAAGCGCGCCGAGGACCGCGATCATGACGGTTCGCCCCCGCAGCCTGGCGGAGGGGGCCGTCAAGAAGGTCAGTCCCAGCAACATGGCCAGCGAGGCGACGCCGTCCACCATCGCGCCGCGCGAGAAGCTGAGGAACAGGCCGATGAGCAGCACGACCAGCTTCGCCGTTGCGGCGACGAAATGGCCGCGGCGCAAGAGAACGTCCTGGCACAGCCAGACGATCGGCGGCACGAGGAACGGCCCGAAAACATTGGGGTCCTTGAACGGGCCCATCGCGCGCGAATTGTCGTAGAGCGTGAAATAGGGGCCGAGACCGGCGATGTCGAAATAGCCGAAAATTCCCAGCGTGGCGGCGAGGATCGCGGCGAACATGTACCCCGAACGAATGACCGCCATTCTCTCGCTCGGCGCGTCGGCGACGACGGCGGCGAAAAAGATGGTCGTCAGCGAAATGTAAATCGTGATCGCGATGAAGGTGACGCTTTCGCGCTCGTCGACGAACGGCGTCAGAGACAGCAGGCCTCCCGCGTTCCACACCGCCAAGGTCACGATGAGCGGCGCCATCGCTTTGTCGAAGCGCAAGCCGCCGCCGACGAAGACGAGGACCGCGACGCCGAACATGAACTCATAGGGCGAGGGCTCGATCGCCGCGAAGGCGCTCACGGCCAGGAAGGCCCACAGCACCCATTGCCGCAGCGGCTCCGTCCGAATCATTTTCGCTGAGCTCCTCGCTGAGCCGCTCGCAACTTCGGCCCTCCCTCGAACGCTCCGACGCCAGAACTACGTCCGTTAGGGTTAACAAGACGTGACCGCGGGCTCATAGGCGCCGGGTCCCGACCGGCGGCGAAACGTCCATTGCCCGCGAGGCACCGCTCGGGCGTCAGAACGCGTTGCGGGACTTGAACAGCGAGGCCGGCGTGATAGCGAGAATGTAGAGGTCGAGCAAGATCGACCAGTTCTCGATGTAATAGAGGTCGTGCTCGACGCGCTGCTGGATCTTTTCCTGCGTGTCGGTCTCGCCGCGCCAGCCGTTGACCTGCGCCCAGCCGGTGATGCCCGGCTTGACGCGATGGCGGGCGAAGTAGCCGTCGACGACTTCGTCGTACTGGCGGTCGGCCGCCTTGGCGTGGACGGCGTGCGGGCGCGGGCCGACCAGCGACAGATCGCCTTTGAAGACGACGTTGATGAGCTGCGGCAACTCGTCGATCGACGTCTTGCGGATGAAGCGTCCGACGCGCGTGACGCGCGGATCGTCGCGCGTCACCAGCTTGGCGGCGGTCGGATCAAGCTTGTCGACGTACATCGAGCGGAACTTGTACACCTCGACCAGCTCGTTGTTGAAGCCGTAGCGCTTCTGCTTGAATAGGATCGGCCCGGGCGAATCGAGCTTGATGGCGAGTGCGGTCAGCGCCAGCAGCGGCGACAGCGCGATCAAGGCCAGCGTTCCCACGATCTTGTCGAACGCCAGCTTGATGACGACGTCCCAGTCGGCGATCGGCTTGTCGAAGATGTCGAGCACCGGCACCTGGCCGATGTAGGAATAGGAATGCGGACGGAAGCGCAGGCGGTTGGCGTGCGCCGCGAGGCGGATGTCGATCGGCAGCACCCAGAGCTTGCGCAGCATCTGCAGAATGCGCTCTTCGGCGGTGATCGGCAGCGCGAAGATCACCAGGTCGACGCGCGTCGAGCGCGCGAACTCGACGAGATCGTCGACGTTGCCGAGCTTGGGGTAACCCTCGACCGTTTCGGGCGAGCGATCGTCGCCGCGGTCGTCGAAGACGCCGAGCAGGCGCACCTCGGGCTCGTCGCTCTTGGAGAGCTCGCGCAGCAATTCTCCGCCGATCGGTCCGCCGCCGACGATGACGGCGCGCTGCTGCAACCGCCCGGAACGAACGAGCCTGGCCGCGAAGCGCGAGAGGAGCGCACGCTCGAGCGCGAGCGCGAAGAGCCCGAGCGCGAACCATCCGGCCATCCAGACGCGCGACACGAGGCCGTCGAGCTTGAGAAAGAACATCGCGGCGAAGACGGTCAGGAACACCAGCGTCCATCCGGCGGCGACGCGAAACATCTGCCGCACCGGGCGGCGAAACGCCGGCACGCTGTAGCTTTGCAGCGACTGAAACATGACGATCGACAGCGCCGCGACGGCGACGATGACCGGGAAGTAACCCGGCTGCTGGCCGACGTTGCGAACGACATAGGCGAAATAGACCGTCAGACCCGCCAAGACGATCAACGCGCATTCGATCGTCCGCACCACGCCGGCGAGGACGACGCGCGAATAGCCCGCGCTGGTCGGTTCGGCGGCGAGCTGGCGCAGAAGCGCGGCGTTGGCGCGCGAAGCCGGTCGTTCCGCAGCGCGAACCGGAGCAACGGCCTTTTGCAGGTCTCTTGCCGAAAACGCAGCCATCGTCGGCCTCAATTATGCGTTTGGATCGTGGCGGCCCGCGCGCCGATAGGGGTCCGACGGCGCCGCGCCAGCGCTTCGCCGTAACCGGCCATCACCGAATTCACCATGGTCTGAATCGAGAAATTCTCGGCCACGTAGGCCGCGAGATCGGCGGCCTCCTTGCGTCGCCGCTCCGCGGGCGCATCGAGCGCGGCCTCGATGCGCGCGCGCAGATCGTCGGGGTCGTCGGGCGGTCCGAGGCGGTCGTGGAAGGGCCCGTAGATTTCGGGAATTCCTCCGACGTCGGTCGCGAGCATCGGCACGCGCGCGCCTGCCGCTTCGAGCACGACGTAGGGCATCGATTCGGCGCGCGAGGGCACGACGAGAGTGCGGCCGAGCTTGAAGGCTTCGCGAATGGGCATGGGGCCGGGGAAAGAGACGAACTGGGCGACGCCGAGGCGCTTGGCCCGCTGGGTCAGCACGGCCTCGTCGGGTCCCGAGCCGACGAGCACCGCGCGCGGAACGACGCCGCGCGAGCGGCCGATCAGCGCCAGGGCGTCGAGCAGCGTGTCGATGCCCTTGGCGGCGCGCAATTCGCCGACGTAAAGCAATTCGGCGGCGTCTTCGTTCGGCGCGACGGGCTCGAACTCGGCCGCGCCGATGCCGTTGGCGACGATGCGGCGCACGCCGTTCGCGGCGCCGACGAACGCGTCGAAGCGGCCCGCGATATAGGCGCTTTCGAACAGGAAGACGTCGGTCATCGGCGCCATCAGCTTCTCGGCGAACATGTAGGCGCGGTGCAGCGCCGTGCCGGGACGGTAGTTGAAGCTGCCGCCGTGGGGCGTATAGGCGCAAATGGCCCCGCCGGATCGCGCCAATCCGCTCAGCCGGGCGTAGGCGCCGCCCTTGGAGCCATGCCCGTGGACGACGTCGGGCCTCAGCTTGCGCAGCCAGGCGACGAAACGCGCCATCGCGAAGGCGTCGGAGATTGCGGGATTGCGGCCGATCGAGGCCGTGCCGACGCCGAGCTTGAGGCCGCCGGGAATGCGCGCCAGCGCGGCTTCGACCCTCGGGCAACGGGCGCCGCCGTCGAAGAACATGCCGACTTCGTGCCCACGCGCGCTCTGTTCGGCGGCAAGGTCGACCACGTGACGAAAGAGGCCGCCGAGCGGCGCCCGAAAGACGTGGACGATCCTGAGCTTGTCGGTCTGCGCTACGCTCGATGCGGCCATAATTCCTGCCCGTGCGGGATTACGGCTTCTTGACTATCGCGATATCCTAAAAGAAGCGTTCCCGAACCTGGATCGTGTCGCCGGGCCGAACGGCGAAGGTCATCGGAACGGAGGCGGTCACCGGCTTGCCGTCGACCATGCGGGTGAGATCGACGCTGTCCTGCGCCCCGCGCGGCGTGAACCCGCCGGCGACCGCGATGGCGTTCTGCACCGTCATCCCGTTGACGAAGGGATATTGGCCGGCGAGGGTCACTTCGCCCAGAATGAAGAACGGGCGATAGGCCTCGACCTCGACGGAAACGCTGGGGTCGCGCACGTAGCCCTGGCGCAGGCGCGCTTCGATCGCGCGGCCGAGCTCCGCCGTCGTCGACCCTTGCGCGGGCACGAGGCCGATCAGCGGCAGGGAAACATTGCCGGCGCCGTCGACCGAGTACGAATTGGACAGATTCTCCTGGCCGAAGACGATCACGCGCAGCCGATCGCCGCTCGCCAACCGATAGGGTGCGTCGATCGGCGTGCGCAGGACCGCCGCACTGTAACGCGGCGTCGAACAGCCGCCAAGGAAGGTCAGCGCGACAGCCAGGGCGACGCCGAGGATACGATTCATGGCTCAGACCGCGCTAAAGAGTGCTGCCATCCATCGATTTACCGGGGCATGGTTAACGAAGAGACAACGGGCCTTCGGGCGCGGCCCGCCGTTTAACCCGCCGGCAACCTTAATCGCGCATAAACAAAGTCAATTCAGTTGCGTCGGCGAATTGGAGCGGCGGATGAGCGGCGATGGATTCGAGGACGGCGGCGCGCGAGCGGACCGCGGCGAAGCTATCGACCTGATGCGCTTGGCGCGCGCGCTGCTGCGGCGCAAATGGTGGATCGCCGTCCCCACTCTGGCCTCGTGCGTCCTCGCGCTCGTCGTCGTGACGGTGATCAGCCCGCGCTACACCGGCGTCGCCAAGGTGTTGCTGGTCAACCAGGAAGGCTATTTCACCCGGCCCGACAAGGCGAGCGCCGACCCGAGCGCGAATTTCGACCCCGAGGGCGTGCAGAGCCAAGCCGAAACGGTCGCCACCACCGAACTGGCTCGCCGGGCGGTCGACGAGCTCGGCCTTTCCGAGCGCGCCGAATTCAACCCGGCGAAAACCAGCAATCCCTTCGCGCTCGCGTTGGCGTTCCTCAGCGGCGGCCGCGGCGATGCGCGCGCGACGCTGGATCGCGTCGTCGACGCGTTTCTCTCCCGCCTGACCGTGTTTCCCGTCGCCAAGTCGCGCGTGTTGCAGATCGAATTCGTCAGCGCGGACCCCGCTCTGGCGGCGCGCGGCGCCAACGCCGTGGCCGCGCTCTATCTCGCCGAGCAGGAAGACGCCAAGAAGAACGAGGCGAAAGCGGCGAGCGCCTGGCTGTCCCAAAAAATCGAGGAATTGCGCGCCAAGGTCGCCGACGCCGAGGCGAAAGTCGAGGCCTTCCGCGCCGACGCGGGCCTGCTCGCCGGCGCCAACGGCATGACCGTGCCCGCCCAGCAGCTCGCCGACATCAACGCGCAACTCGCGGCGGCGCGCGCCGGGCAAGCCGACGCGACCGCCAAGGCGCTCTCGCTGCGCGCGATGCTGCGCGAAGGGCGGCTCGACGAAATTCCCGACGCCGCCAAGGACGAGTCCCTGCGTCGCTACGTCGAGCAGCGCGTCGCGCTGAAGGCGCAAATCGCGCTCGAATCGCGCACCCTGCTGCCCCAGCATCCCCGCATGAAGGAGTTGAACGGCGAACTCGCCGGGCTCGACGGAGAAATTCGCCTGGCGGCGAACAAGGCCGTGCTCGCCCTGGAGAACGACGCCAAGCTGGCGGGGGCGGAAGTCGAAAGTCTGGGCGCCGCTCTGGCCCGGCAATCCAAGACCGTGGCGACGGGCAACGCCGCGGACGTGCAATTGCGCGCGCTCGAACTCGACGCCAAGACGTCGCGCGAACAGCTCGAATCCTACCTGGAGAAGTATCGCGAGGCTGTGGCGCGCGTGGCCGACAACGCCGCGCCGGCGGACGCGCGCATCATCGAGAGCGCGAGCGAACCGCGCACGCCGACCTTCCCCAAGAAGGCGGCGACGATACTGCTCGCCACGCTCGCCGGATTCCTCGTCAGCCTCGGCGTCGTCGCCGCGCGCGCGCTGATCGCCGACGAGGCCAGCGCGTCGGACGGCGCCGCCGCGGCGCGGCCGGCGGGCGAGAAAGAGCCGCAGGACGAAGAGACGGAGGCGCCCGCTGTCGCGGCGAGCGAATCCGCGGCGCCGGTCGCCATGTCCGGCGCCTTTTCGTCGGCCGAGGCGCTCGCCGACCGGCTGGCCGAGGTCGCGCGGGGCGGCGCGACGTTGACCGCTCTGTTGGCGGGGGAAGGGACGAGCCGAGCGCTGGGGCTCGCGCTGACGGCGGCGCGGCGGCTGTCGGAGCGCGGCCGCGCGGCGCTGGTCGATCTCGGCGCCACGCAGGATTGGCTCGCCGACGTTCTCGATCGCGGGGCTGAGAGCGAGCGCGGGCTCGTCGGCCTCGCCGAGCTTCTTGATGGGCGCGCGACCTTCGAGGAGGCGCTGCACCGCGATCTCTCCTCGAGCCTCGACATCATTCCGGCCGGCGCCGGCAAGATCGAGGTCGAGGGTCTCGACGAAGCGCTCGCGGCGCTCGCCGCGAGCTACGACTTCGTCGTCGTGCACGCTTCGGACTGGCGGTCGGCAGAGGTCGGGGCCGCGCTTGACGCCGTCGCGGCGTTCGTCATGGTCGCGCCGGCCGAGCGCCTCGAGGGGGCGCTGCGACGGCTGCGCGAGAGCCTGGCGCAAACCTCGATCGCGCCGCTCGGCCTCGTTTCGGGCGAACGCGTCTCGATCGAGCGCGCGGCTTAACCGAGCGCCACGCGCAGCCGCGTAAGCAGGGCGAGGAGCCGCGGCGAGCGTTTGATGCGGCGCTTGGCGCGCTGTTTGGCCATGAAGGCGAACGCCGCGACGCGGCCGAGCGCGGTGACGGCGACGGCGCTGTCGAACAGCTCTTCCACAGTCTCGCAGGCGTCGTCCTTGTAGCGCGCCTCGCCGACGCCGAGATCGAAGGTCGTCAAGCCGCGCGCGATCGCCTCGCGCACGACGGCCTGAACCATCAGCTCGCCCGGACTCGAGCGCGCGATCTCGGGATCGGCGTCGTAGGAGATGAAGAGTCCGCTGAGCCGGTCGCCCGCGCTCAAGGCGCCGAAGGTCGCTGCGATGCGATCGCCGACGATGAGCGCGTGGAGCTCGAGGCGCGGCGCGCCCTCGGCGAGGCCGTTGAGCGCGAGGCGCTTGAGGAACGCTTGCGCTTCGGCGCTTTCGTAGGGGTCGGCGATTCCCATGGCGCGCATACGCGCGCGCCTTTGCGCGTCGAACGCGCTCAAGATGCGTTCGACGTCGGCGGCGTCGACGGCGCGGCGATGGGCGAGGGGGCCCATCGCCTCGAGGCGCTTGACCTTCTTGCGCAGTTTCTTCTGCGCCTCCTTGGAGGCGTGCGCGTCGCGCCAGACCGCGAAGTCGCGCGGCAGGGCGCTCTTGTACGCGAAGCTCGGGCTCGGCTGACCCGGCGCGCCGGCCAGCGGATTGGGCGCTCCCTGCCAATCGCGCGGCTGGTTGACGAATAGAAACGCGTCGACGCGCGGCGCCGCGACCCGCGCGGCGGCGGCGAGCAGCGCCGCGATCGCCTCGGGCGGCGAGGCGAGCCCGGGTCGGAACAGGCCCATGGCGAAATTGGCGTCCTTGCCGCCGAGAAAGGCGGCGAGCCGCAGCGGCCCGAGGGAAAACGCTCCGAGCGGCAGCAGGGCGCTCACCTTGCCCGCTTCGTCGCGCGCGACGACGATCATCGGCGTAACGCGCCGCGCCGCCCCGACCGTCTCCAGCCAGAGCCGCGCGAATTCGAAACCCTGATAGGGGCTCGCGGGCGCGATTTTGCCGATTTCGGCCCAAGGCTCGCGCGCCGCCTCGATCGAAACGAACACGTCGAGGAAGGCGAAAGCGCTCGGCCGGCCGGCGGCGGCGCGAAGCGGCGGCGCGGCGCGTCTTGGCGGAGGCGGGTCGGCGAGCGCGGTCGCGGCGGGCACGGCGAAAATCCCAGGGACGTGAGCGGCCAGCATAGCTGTCAAGGCGTCAACGATTGCTTTAAGGCCCAAGCGGCTTCAGGCCCCGCCGGTAAATCCTTGGCAAGGTCCTGCGGCTAGATTGGGCGCGGGTGCGGGCCATGGCGCTAAAGAAGTTCATCATCGACGCCGGCTTCGCGGCCTTCCGCGCCAGCGGCCTGCACAAGGCGTTGGCGCCGGCGACGCGCGGGCAGGGCGTCATCCTGACGTTTCACCGCGTGCGCCCGTGGAAGCCGACGACGCCCGGCTTCGCGCCCAACCGCCTGCTCGAAATCACGCCTGAATTCCTCGATTCCGCGCTCGGCCTGACGCGTCGCCTCGGTTTCGAATTCGTCACGCTCGAGGAAGCGCGGCGCAGGCTGGTCGAGGGCGGCGCGCGCTTCGCCGCGCTGACCTTCGACGACGGCTATCGCGACACGCGCGACTTCGCGCTTCCCGTGCTCGAGCGGCACGGCGCGCCGTCGACGGTGTTCTTCGCGCCCGGCTTCATCGAGCGCTCCGCGCGGCTGTGGTGGCTGGAGCTGGAGGAATCGCTGCGCCGGCTCGACGAAGTTTCGCTCGATCAAGCCGGCCTCGCCCTCTGCCTTCCCACGCGGACCCCTGGGGAAAAGGCCGCCGCCTTCGACAAGATCTACTGGGCGCTGCGGCGGCGCCCCGAGGCGGAGTTGCTCGACGCGGTCGGCGCGCTGGCGCGCCGTGCGGGCGTCGACAGCGCGTCGATCGCCGACGCGGCGTTCATGGACTGGGACGAGGTCGCCGCGTTCAGCCGCCATCCGCTCGTCGGCGTCGGCGCTCATTCGATGACCCACCGGATGCTGGCGAAATGGCCGCTCGACACGGCGCGCGCCGAGATGGCGGGCTCGAAGGCGGCGCTGGAGGCGAGGCTCGGGCTCGAGGTCGGCGCCTTCGCCTATCCCGTCGGCGACGCGACGAGCGCAGGGCCGCGGGAATTCGAGCTGGCGCGTCGCCTCGGCTTTTCCTGCGCGGTGACGACGCGTCCGGGCATGCTCTTCGCCGAGCACGCGCGCCATCTGACCGCGCTGCCCCGCGTTTCCGTCAACGGCCTTTGGCAGAACGCGGGCGCGCTGGAAGTCATGCTCTCCGGCGCGCCCTTCCTCATGTGGAATCGCGGCCGGCGGGTGAACGTCGCGTGAGGCGTGAAGGCTTCGGACCGTAAACCGCCGTCGACCGCCATCCGTCCCGCGAAGGAATCCCCATGAAGCGACTCGCAGTGATTTTGCTGCTGCTGCTCGGCGCAATCTCCTCTCCCGGCTCGATCGGCTCCCCCGCATTCGCCCAAGCCCAGCAGTCGTGGAACGGAACCTGGGCGGGCGGATGGAGCGAGGGCACGCGCGCGCAGATCGTTTTCGCCGGCGACGAATTCATCGCAATCTACTGGCGCGACGATTACGTCTCCGACGCCACGGGCGCGGTTTCCCCGGACGGCGCGACGGCGACGATCAGATGGTCGCGCGGCGAAGCCGTCCTGACCCGCGACGGCCCGACCAGCACCCGCGTCACGGTGCGGGAGCGCGGGCGCCCCGCGGTGTCGTTCGCGCTGAAGAAGGATTGAGCCGGCCGCCCGCCGCCTTCGGCGCCGATCACATCTGCGGCCGGACCGTGCCGAAGAAGAGCCAGGCGCACAAAGCGAAATCGGCGGCCAGGAACGCCACGTAGAGACTCAAGCGGGCGGCCCAGTGTCGGATGCCCAGCGCCGACCACAGCGCCCAGGCGGCGAGCAGGGGGAGGCCGACGACGATCAGGAAAGCGACGCCCCAAACCGTCGCGATGTCACTGACGCGGTAAGCGCGCAGGCCGGGGGCTTGGCCCACGGCCGCCAGAACCCAGAAGAACACGGCGGCACCGACAAAGAGGAAGGCGGGCCAGGCGGCGCGCCAGCAGGATCGGAGCCGGGACGGCGGATCGAACGGCATCGTTCGAGGGGGCCAGATCGGCGCGCCCGTGTCAACCTGGCGAAAGGAAAGGGCGGCGCGCGCCGTCATGCGCGATTTCGCGCCGCGGCGCGTCAACGCGCCGCATAGGTCGGCAGCCAGCCGCCCGGCGCCGTCAAGTCGAGCCGGTCCGGCCGCGTCGAAGCCCGCCCCGACACGAGGACGATCTCGCCCCGATAGGCCCAGATGCGCAGGTCGGTCCACAGCCGCGCGCCGTCGACGTCGATGAAAGGCTTGGCGATGCGTTTCTGCGCGACGTAGCCTTCGCCGTGTTTGACGAGACGGCGCAGGCGCGCCCGCCCGAGCGCGGCGCTGTCGATGAGGCCGCGTCCCGCGAACCCGTGCAGGGGCTTGAACACGAAGTCGCGCTTGGCTCGCGCGAGCGCGTCGACGTTGTCGGCGCCGAGCAGGTGCGTCTGCGGCGTATGGGCGCTCAGGATGGCGCGCTCCGCGGCGTCGATCGCCAGATCGTCGTCCCAACGCGGCGACGACAGCCACTCCAGCAATCGCTTGTCGCTGCGCGTCGCATAGGTGAAGGGATTGGGGGCGGCGTAGAGGCGCCCCGCCTGGTAAGCGCTTCGCAGGGCGGCGAATTCGTCCGCGTTCCAGAAGAAATCGGTGGAGCGGTTGACGATGAAGGCGACCGGCCGCTCGTCGAACGTGAGGCGACGGCCGTCCCAGCGGGTCTCGGCGGGACATCCGAGTTCGGCCCGCCAACCGCGCTCGGCGAGAGAATCGCGCAGCAAAGCGAGTTCGCCGCGAAATTTGCCGGCGCGCAGCGAGTCGAAGTCGTCGAGGACGAGAAGCTGCTCCGCCGGGCGTTCGCCGAAGAACGCCGTCGCTTCCCGCTCCACCATATCCGCGATGGCTTGGCGGAACGCGGCGATGGCGGCGGGCGGCGCGACGCCGGCGTCGCGCGCCAATCCGGCCGCCTCGTAGTAGAGCGCGTTGACGATCGCGGCGTAGAGGAAGCCGGAGCCGTTGTCGTTGAACTCGATGAGTTGGAAGCCGCCCTCGGGCGGACAATGGAAATCCCAGGCGCTGAAGAAGCAGACCTCGCGCCGCCGCGCCCGCGCGATCGCCGGCGCTTGCCTCAGCGCCGCCGCCCGCCATGCCTCGCGGCCGGTGACCGCGTCGAAGACGCGGATAAAGTCGGCGATGCCGGCGAGCGTCGCGCCGGAGACGATCTGATGGCGCGGCGTGACAGAGAATTCGCCAGGCTCAGGCATCCCGGCGGCCTGCAGCGCCGCAAAGAACCGCTCGCGAAACGTGGGCTCGAGGGTCACTCGCTCCCCCTCTCCTTAGGTTGCGGCGAGAGCGTTGGCGTCGAGCCGGCGTCGGCCGGGCGAAGGCCAAGGCCCAGGGAAGATCGCCGACCTGGACGGTTCTTGGCAAGAGCCGCCCTGCGTGGTTCCGCTCGTCTCGCCCTTGCTAGACGACCGTCACCACTCGCCCCTTGCCGGTGCGCTCCTGCCAGCCGTGGCGCACGAGTTCGGGGTCGTCGTGCTCCTCGCAGGGCCAGCCCAGGCAGAGGTAGGCGATCAGCTTGTGTTCCGCAGGCGCTCCCAGATCGCGCGCCGCGGCGACGGGATCGATGATCGATATCCAGCCGAGCCCGAGACCGGCGGCGCGCGCGGCGAGCCACAGCGAAGCGATCATGCCGACGACGGAGTAATCCAGCGTTTCGGGCATCGTGCGGGCGCCGAGCCCGTGGCCTTGCGCGGTCGAGCGATCGCAGAACACGGCCAGTTGCACCGGCGCCGCATCGAGGCCCGCCAGTTTCAGCCGGGCGTAGAGGGCGGCGCGTTCGCCGCACTGCGCCGCCAGCGCCTCGGCGTTGCAGCGTTCGAAATTGGCGCGGATCGCGGCGCGCTTTTCCTTGCTTTCGACGCTGACGATGCGCCAGGGCTGGCTGTTGCCGACCGACGGCGCGAGCTGCGCGAGATCGAGCAATTCGCCAATCAGGGCGGGGGGCGCCGGATCGGGGCGAAATCGCCTGACGTCGCGCCGCCACGCGAACAGCAGAGCCAGCCGTTCGCGAAAGGCGGCGTCGAAGGCGGGCGGTTCGCGATTCATGACGACGCGCGCATCACGTTCGATCCTCGCTGCGAAGTCACGCGCGCCGGCCGGGGCGCTCCATCCATTTGATGAGTGGCATGAGAGGCAGGGTCCACGCCAGACCCAGCACGACATAGCCGAGTGTCTGCAGCGCGGCCGGCGCCTCCTGCAGCGGCCGCGACTGGGCGAGCGCCATCGCGATCATGGCGTAAACGCCGACGAAAGCGATCATGGCGACGCCGCCGACGAGTTTGCGGATGCGCGCGGACATAGCGAACCCTCGCGAGACTTCGCGCGGCGCGCGATTTGCCGCGCGCAGCGCGACGCCTTATGTCTTGCCGCGCGCGAGGACGCAAGTCGGCAAACCGGGGATGTCGGCAAACCGGGGGATCGGGGATCGAATATGCCCCAGGCAGCAGGTCTGGCGACGAGCCGCGGCGAAGCGAGCGCTGACGCCGGGGCTTCGCGCGCCGTGCGCGCGTGGCTGATCGCGGTCGCGGCGCTGATCTTCGTCATGGTGCTGGTCGGCGGGGCGACGCGGCTTACCGAATCGGGGCTGTCGATCACGCAATGGCAGCCGGTGACGGGCGTCATTCCGCCGTTCGGCCAAGCCGCCTGGGTCGAGGAATTCCAACGCTACAAGCAAATCCCGCAATACGCCGCGCTCAACGCGGACATGAGCCTCGACGGCTTCAAGACCATCTATTACTGGGAGTGGAGCCATCGGTTGCTCGCCCGCCTGATCGGCGCGGCTTTCGTGCTGCCGGCCCTGTGGTTCTGGCGCCGCGGCCGCTTCAGGGGTCCGCTGGGGCGCCAGGTCGCGGTCGCCACCGGCCTGCTGGCGCTCGAGCCGATCGTCGGCTGGTGGATGGTCAGTTCGGGATTGGCCGGCCGCACGGAAGTCGCGCAGGAACGGCTCGCGCTGCATCTGCTCATCGCCGCCGCCGCCTTCGGGGCGCTGATCTACGCCGCCGTCGGCCTAGCCAAGCGCGCGCGCGAGGCCGCCGCAACGGGTTTCGTCGCGCCGGCGGGCGCCCTCGCCGCGCTGATCTTCTGCCAGCTCGGCCTGGGCGCATTGGTCGCCGGCCTGCGCGCCGGCCTCGTCGACAACACGTGGCCGCTGATGGAGGGCAGTCTGATCCCCGCCGGCCTCTTCGGCCTCGCGCCGTGGCCGCGCTCGATCGTCGACGACGCGACGACCGCGCAGTTCGATCACCGCGTCGTCGCTTACGCCGTCGTGCTGTTGGCGCTGGGAATCGCGTTCGCCGCGCGGCGGCGCGCGCGCGGCGCCTCGCTCGCCCGCCGCGCCGGCGCGCTCGCGGCGCTGGCGTTTCTGCAGGCGGCGATCGGGATCGTCACGCTGATCCTGGTCGCGCCGATCGAGTTCGCGCTCGCCCATCAGGCGGTCGCGTTGCTGTTGTTCGGCATGGCGGTCGCGCATTGGCGCGCCACGGCGATGGAGAGCGAGACGGAGGCGGCGCGATGACCGCGGCTCGGATCGACAGGACGGCGCCCGATCGGGGTCGCGGCCGCGAGCGCCGAGACCCATGAGCATCGGGGTCTCGAATCGGCTGCGCGGCGTCGCGGCGCGCCTGCGCGCGGTCGCCCGCTCCAATGAACTGTCGCTGGTCGTCGTCGCGGTCGTCGTCGGCGTCTTGGCCGGCTTCAGCGTGGCCGCGATGACCGAGCTCGTCGACCTCGCCCATGTCGCGATCTACGGCATCCCGTTCGACGTGCGATTGAGCGCGGCGGCCCGCGTCGCCCCTCTCGCGGCTTTCACGGCGCTCCCCCTCGGCGGCCTCGCCGTCGGGCTGATCGATCGCTGGCGACGCGCCAGGAAGCTGCCGCGCGCGGTCGATCCGATCGAAGCCAACGCGTTGCGCGGCGGCCGCATGGCGATGGGCGAAAGCCTGATCGTCTGCGCGCAAACGGTGATCTCCAACGGCAGCGGCGCCTCGGTCGGGCTCGAATCGGGCTACGCGCAGATCGGCGCCGCCATCGCTTCGCGCGTCGGGCTGGCGTTGCGGCTGCGCCGCCAGGACTTGCGCATCCTGGTCGGCTGCGGCGCCGGCGGGGCGATCGCGGCGGCGTTCGGCGCGCCGCTCACCGGCGCGTTTTACGCGTCGGAGCTGATCATCGGCGCCTATTCGCTGGCCAACGCCGGCCCGATCTTCGCCGCCGCGCTGGCGGCGACGCTGACCACCAAGACGCTGCTCGGCGCGCCCTACGTCATCGTCGCGCCGCCGGTCGCGCCGCTGGCCCTCGGCCATCACCTCGTCCTGGTGGCGCTGGGCCTCATATCGGCGGCGCTCGGCGTCGGCGCGATGCGCGCCGCCGCGCTGCTCGAACGCGGCTTCGCGGCGACGCGCGCGCCGCCGTGGGCGCGCCCCGTCCTCGGCGGCCTGCTGCTCGCGGCGATGACGCTCTATACCCCGCAGATGCTCGGCGCGGGACACGGCGCGGTGGGGCTCGACTTCTCGGCGGAACTTTCCGCCGCCACCCTGGCGACGCTGCTCGCGCTCAAGCTGAGCGCGAGCCTCGTGTCGCTCGCCTCGGGCTTTCGCGGCGGCCTGTTCTTCGCCTCGCTGTTCGCCGGCGCGCTGCTCGGCAAGCTCTACGCGCTCGGCGTCGACGCCGCGCTGCCCGGGCTCGGGCTCGATCCGACCGCCTGCATCATGGCCGGCATGGCGACGCTGAGCGTCGCGGTCGTCGGCGGGCCGCTGACGATGACGTTCCTGGTGCTGGAAAGCACGGGCGACCTCGGCGTGGCGGGCGGCGTGCTGGCGGCGAGCATCGCGACGAGCCTGGCGGTGCGCGCCACCTTCGGCTATTCCTTCACCACCTGGCGGCTGCATCTGCGCGGCGAGTCGATCCGCGGCGGAGAGGACGTCGGCTGGCTGCGCGATCTCACCGTCGCCCGCCTGATGGTCCGCGCCCCGCCGACGATTCCCGCCGAGACGCCGCTGCGCGACTTTCGCGCCGCCTATCCCCTGGGCAGCGCGCACGTCGTCGTCGCCGTCGACGAGGCGGGCCATTACCGCGGATTGGTTCTCGTGCCCGAAGCGCACGCCGTTCCGCTCGAAGAGAACGAGGACGGCGGCCCCGTCTCGGCCGTGGCGCGCTTGGCCGAGACGACGCTGCATCCCGACGTCGACGTGCGCTCGGCGCTGGCGATCTTCGACGCCGCCGAGGCCGACACGCTCGCCGTCACCGAGCGCGACACGGGCCACGTCGTCGGCCTGCTCGGCGAGACCTTCGCCGCGCGCCGCTACGCCCAGGAGACGGACCGCGCCGCCAAGGGCGTGCTGGGGGGCGGGTAGGGGCGGGGTTGGGCGGCCGTCGTGCTGCGCTTCACCCCAGCGCCTGATCCAAGTCCGCGATCAGGTCCGCGACGTCCTCCAGCCCGATCGACAGGCGCACCACGTCCGGGCCGGCGCCTGCGGCGATTTTCTGCGCGTCGGCGAGCTGGCGGTGGGTGGTCGAGGCGGGGTGGATGACCAGCGAGCGGGTGTCGCCGATGTTGGCGACGTGGGAGAATAATTGCAGCTTCCCGACCAGCGCGACGCCCGCCTTGTAGCCGCCCTTGACGCCGAAGGTGAAGACGCCGCCGGCGCCCTTCGGGCAATAGCGCTTGGCCAACTCGTTGTAGCGATTGCCGGGCAGTCCGGCGTAGGAGACCCAGCCGACCTCGTCGTGCCCGGCCAGATGCTCGGCCACCGCGAGCGCGTTGTCGCAATGGCGCTGCATGCGCAGCGACAGCGTCTCGATTCCGGTGAGGATGAGGAAGGAATTGAACGGCGAGATCGCCGGCCCGAGATCGCGCAGGCCCAGCACGCGGCAACAAATGGCGAAAGCGAAATTGCCGAAGGTCTCGGCGAGCGTCATGCCGTTGTATTCGGGCCGCGGCGCCGACAGCATGGGATAGCGCGCATCGCCCATCCATTCGAACGAACCGCAATCGACGATGACGCCGCCCATGGAATTGCCGTGGCCGCACAGATATTTCGTCGCGGAGTGGACGATGATGTCGGCGCCGTGATCGAGCGGGCGGATGAGATAGGGCGTCGCCAGCGTGTTGTCGACGATCAGGGGGATCCTGGCCGCTTTGGCGATCGCGGCGACGCCTTCGATGTCGGAGACGACGCCGCCGGGATTGGCGATCGACTCGATGAAGATCGCCTTGGTCTTTTCGTTCACCGCCGCCTTGACGGCGTCGAGATCGTCGGGATCGGCCCATTTGACGACCCAGCCGAAATTCTTGAAGGCGTGGTTGAACTGGTTGATCGAACCGCCGTAAAGCTTTGTCGAAGCGACGAATTCCTCACCCGGCCGCATGAGGGAATGGAACACCACCGCCTGCGCGGCGTGACCCGAGGCGACTGCGAGGGCCGCCGGCGCGCCCTCCAGCGCCGCGACGCGCTCCTCGAGCGCCGCGGTGGTCGGGTTGGTGATGCGGGTGTAGATGTTGCCGAACGCCTGCAGGCCGAACAGCGAGGCGGCGTGATCGACGTCGTCGAACACGAAGGCGGTGGTCTGATAGATCGGGGTGATGCGCGCGCCGGTCGTCGGATCGGGCCGCGCGCCGGCGTGGATCGACAGCGTCGAAAAGCCGGGCTCGTCGTTGGTCATGGTCCCTCCCGTCTGGCGTCGGCGACCCCATGTTGGCAAATTAACCGGCGCAGGGAAAGGCGGGCGCGTCGACGTGTTCGCCCCGCCGGCGTGTTTGCCGGTTGACGGCGCCGGGGCGCGGACGCACGATTATCTCATGTCGCGCCTTCAACCCAAGTTCGAGATCACCCCCGACATTCTCCTCAGGGCCTATTCGATCGGCCTCTTTCCGATGGCGGAGAGTCGCGAGGCCGACACCCTCTTCTGGGTCGAACCCGAAGAGCGCGGCGTCTTTCCGCTCGACGGACTGATCGTGTCGAAGAGCCTGGCCAAGGCGGTGCGCTCGGATCGCTTCGAGATCCGCGCGAATCGCGACTTTGCGGCGGTGATGGAGGCCTGCGCCGATCGCGACAAGACCTGGATCAACTCGGAGATCGTGCGCCTCTACTGCGAACTCCACGCGCGCGGCCATGCCCATTCGATCGAGGCCTACCAGGGCGGCGAGCTCGTCGGCGGGCTCTACGGGGTGAGCCTGGGCGGCGCCTTCTTCGGCGAGAGCATGTTCCATCTCGCCCGCGACGCGTCCAAGGCGGCGCTGGTCCATCTCGTGGCGCGCCTGCGCCTGGGCGGCTTTCGCCTGCTCGACGCGCAGTTCGTCACGCCGCATCTCGTCGCGCTCGGCGCGGTGGAGATTTCGCGCGACGCCTATCGGCGCCGACTGACCGCGGCGCTCGACGCGCCGGCCGATTTCGACGCCTGGCCGGCTCATCGGCCGATGAGCGGGGCTGAGGCCCTGGCGCTCGCCGCGCCGCGTCGTTGACGGCACGAAGATTGCTATGCCTCGCTGGGAATCGCGAGGGCTGATAAGAGGATGCACATGGGGGCCGGCGGCTCTTTCGACGAAATGGGCCTGGGGGCCGCCAACGTGCGCCCGCTCTACCGCGAGATCGCGCGCTGGCTCGAGGAGACGCCGCCCGAGGTTCTCGCCTCCCGCCGCGCCCAGGCCGAATACATGTTCCGCCGCATCGGCATCACCTTCGGCGTGTACGGCGACAAGGACGCGGCGGAGCGGCTGATTCCGTTCGACATCGTGCCGCGCCTCATTTCGCGCGCCGAATGGACGGCTTTGGAGGTCGGGCTCACTCAGCGCGTCAACGCCCTCAACCTGTTCTTGAAGGACGTCTACGGGCTGCGCGCGATCCTGAAAGAGGGCATCGTTCCCGAAGAGCTGATCCTGCGCAATCCCTATTATCGGCCGGAAATGATCGGGCGGCGCGCCCCGCACGACATCTGGGTGCATATCGCCGGCATCGACATCGTGCGCGTCGGCGAGGACGCCTTCTACGTGCTCGAGGACAACGCGCGCACGCCCTCCGGCGTCTCCTACATGCTGGAAAACCGCGAAGTGACGATGCGCCTGATCCCGGACCTGTTCGCGCGCCATCGCGTCGCTCCGGTCGACGACTATCCCGACCAGTTGCTCGCCTGCCTGCGCTCGGTGACGCCGCGCCCGAGTGCGAGCGACGCCTCGATCGTGCTGCTGACGCCGGGCCCTTACAATTCGGCCTATTACGAACACTCGTTCCTCGCCGACAAGCTCGGCGTCGAACTGGTCGAGGGGCGGGACCTGTTCGTCGACGAAGACGTCGTCTTCATGCGCACGACGCTCGGCCCCAGGCGCGTCGACGTCATCTATCGCCGGGTCGACGACGAGTTCATCGATCCGCTCGTGTTCAATCCGGATTCGCTTCTCGGCGCGCCGGGGCTGGTCGGCGCCTATTTGGCGGGCAATGTGACTATTGCCAATGCAGTCGGGACCGGCGTCGCCGACGACAAGGCGATCTACAGCTACGTTCCCGACCTGATCCGCTTCTATCTCTCAGAGGAGCCCCTGTTGCAGAACGTGCCGACGTATCGCTGCCGCGAGCCGGCGATGCTGAAGTTCGTGCTGGAGCGGCTCGATCGGCTGGTGGTCAAGGAAGTCAACGGCTCGGGCGGCTACGGCATGCTGGTGGGGCCGCACGCCAGCGCCGCGCAGCGCGAATTCTTCGCCGGCAAGCTGAAAGCCGATCCGGCCAATTACATCGCCCAGCCGACGCTGGCGCTGTCGACCTGCCCGGCGTCGTTCGACAGCGGGATTTCGCCGCGCCACGTCGATCTCAGGCCGTTCGTGCTGTCGGGGGTCAACGGCGTGCACATCGTGCCGGGCGGCCTCACCCGCGTCGCGCTGACCAAGGGCTCGCTGGTCGTCAACTCGAGCCAGGGCGGCGGCACCAAGGACACCTGGGTCGTCGACGACGATCCCGTGGCCGGGGAGGGCTAGAGCGATGCTCGCCCGCACGGCCGACAACCTCTTCTGGCTGGCGCGGTCGATGGAGCGCGCCGACTTCACCGCGCGCATGATCGAAGCGACGCTGCGCCTGGAGTACCTGCCGCGCAGCGGCGTCGACGATCCCGCCGTGGAGTGGGCCGGCGCGCTCAACGCCGCGGGCGTCGACGAGGCCTTCCACGCCGAGCGCGGGGAAATCGACGAAGCGAGCGCGATCGACTTTCTCGCCTTCGATCGCGCCAACCCGTCCTCGATCTGCAACTGCCTGGAAAACGCCCGCGCCAACGGCCGCGCGGTGCGCACGGCCCTGACGGTGGAGACCTGGACCGCGATCAACGACGCCTGGCTCGAACTGAAACGCTTCGAAGCGACGCGGCGCGCCGGCAAAGACCTCGACCGCGAGGCGTTGGCGCGCTTCCTCGACTACGTCAAGAAGGCCTCGCTCGATTTCGACGGCTCCTGCTATCGAACGATGCTTCGCAACGACGCCTACTGGTTCAATCGGTTAGGGATCTTCGTCGAGCGCGCCGACAACACCGCGCGGCTGCTCGACGTGAAATACCATCTGTTGCTGCCGTCGAACGAAAAGGTCGGCGGCTCGCTCGACTATTTCCAGTGGGTGGCGATCCTGCGCGCCGTCTCGGCCGCGACCGCCTATCACTGGGTCTATCGCGATCGGGTCAAGCCGTGGCTGATCGCCGATCTCCTGATCCTGAAGCCGGCGATGCCGCGCTCGCTGATCTTCTGTTACGAGAGCATCGATCAGGCGCTCGACTCGCTGGCGCGCGAGGACGGGCGCAGCGGCGCCGCGCAACGTCAGGCGCGCGCCATGCTCGCCGCGCTCGAACGCGCCAGCATGGCCGAGATCTTCCAGGACGGTCTGCACGAATTCATCACCCGTTTCATCGAAGACAACGCGCGGCTCGCCGCGACGATTTCCGAGCAATATCTCTTCGTCTGACCGCCCCTCGAGCGCCCGACGCGAACTCAAGAGCGACGCGCATGCGGATCAAAATCTCCCACCAGACGACCTTCTCTTACGCGCCGGCGGCCCGGTCGATCATCCAGAACCTCAGACTGACGCCGCGCAGTTTCGAGTCGCAATACGTGCTGCGCTGGCGCGTCGGCGTCGACGTCGACTGTTCCCTGCGCCAGAGCGAGGATTCGCTCGGCAACGTCGTGCACGCGTTTTCCTACCAGGGCGCGATCGAGCGCTTCACCATCTCCGCCGTCGGCGAAGTCGCCGCCACCGACGCGGTCGGCGTGGTGCGCGGCGCGGTGGAGCCCTTGCCGGCGCAGATGTTCCTGCGCGCGAGCCCGCTGGCCCAGGCCAACGGCGCTCTGCGCGAATTCGCCCTCGAGGCGGTCGGGACGGCGGCCGACGCGATCGAGCGGCTGCATCGTCTGATGGACGCGATCCACGCCGCGATGACCTTCGAAACGCAGGCGATGGAGGGCAAGGGCGGCGCCGGCGAGGCTTTCGCCCTGCGGCGCGGCGGCGCCCAGGATTACGCGCATCTGTTCATCGCCTGCGCGCGCTGGCTCGGCGTCCCCGCGCGCTTCGTCAGCGGCTATCTCGCGCCGCGCGACGCGCCGCCGCCGCAGGGCCTCTACGCCTGGGCCGAGGCCGAGGCGCCGGTCATCGGCTGGGTCGCCTTCGACCCCGTCCGCAATCAATGCGCCGACGACGCTTACGTCCGCGTCGCCGTCGGCTTCGACGCCCTCGGCGCGGCGCCGTTCCGCGTCGCCCAGTCGGGCGGCGGCGGCGAGACGGTCGCCGCCGCGGTCAGGATCGAACAGGCGGCGGGGCAGAGCCAGAATTGAGGGGCTTCCTTCCCCCTTGCGGGTGCCAGGCGAACCTTCGGTTCGCTGAGAGGTGGACGCGCGAAGCGCGGCCGGACGGGGGGGCGCGGGCTGGGCGCTCGGCGGCGCAGCCGCGCTCGCACGAGACTCGTGGGGCCTAATCGTCTTGGCCAACGCCGTGCTCCATCACGCAATGGCCAAATCATTGCATTGAGAGTCCCACGGTGTAGGATGCGGCGCGGTCAGCGCGACAGGGACGCCCGGAAGAGAGCGACCGAAGCGCGCTGGCCGCTCGGCTTGACTCTGGGGGGAGTGGGACCGTGACGCTGCAAGCGAAGCTGACGTGGGCCGCGGTGGCGGTGATTGGCGCGATTTCCTTCGCGATCGTGGCGCTGGCGCGCGGGGAGCCGGTGAACGCCGCCTGGCTGGTCATCGCCTCGGTCTGCATCTACGCCATCGCCTATCGCTTCTACGGTCTCTTCATCGCCAACAGTGCGCTCGGGGTCGACGCGACGCGGCAGACGCCGGCCTATCGGCGCAACGACGGCCTCGATTACGTGCCGACCAACCGCTACGTGCTGTTCGGCCACCATTTCGCGGCGATCGCCGGCGCCGGGCCGCTGGTCGGCCCGGTTCTGGCGGCGCAGATGGGCTATCTGCCGGGCACGCTATGGATTCTCGCCGGCGTCGTGTTCGCCGGCGCGGTGCAGGACATGACCGTGCTGTTCCTGTCCACGAGGCGCGACGGCCGCTCGCTCGGCGACATGGTGCGCGCCGAGATGGGCCCGATCGCCGGCGGCGTCGCCAGCCTCGGCGTGCTGCTGATCTGCGTCATCGTCCTGGCCGTGCTCGCCCTCGTCGTGGTCAAGGCCCTGATGGGCAGCCCGTGGGGCGCCTTCACGGTGTTCTGCACGGTTCCGATCGCGCTGATCATGGGCCTCTATACGCGTTTCATCCGGCCGGGGCGCATCGGCGAGATGTCGGCGATCGGCGCGGTCCTGTTGTTGCTGGCGCTGATCTTCGGCCGTTCGGTGGCCGAGAATCCGGCGTTGGCGCCCTATTTCGATCTCTCCGGCCCGACGCTGGCGCTGACCATCATCGGCTACGGCTTCGTCGCCTCGGTGCTGCCGGTGTGGCTGCTGTTGGCGCCCAGGGACTATCTCTCGACCTTCCTCAAGATCGGCACGATCGTGCTCTTGGCGATCGGCATCGTCGTCGTTCATCCCGATCTGCAGATGCCGGCGGTGACCCGCTTCATCGACGGCAGCGGGCCGGTGTGGGCGGGCGGGCTGTTCCCGTTCCTGTTCATCACCATCGCCTGCGGCTCGGTGTCGGGCTGGCACTCGCTCATCGCGTCGGGCACTACGCCGAAAATGATCGAGAACGAGAGCCAGATTCCGTTCATCGGCTACGGCGCGATGCTGATGGAATCCTTCGTCGCCGTCATGGCGATGATCGGCGCTTCGGTGCTGCACCCCGGCGTCTACTTCGCGATGAACAGCGGGGCGGGGGCCATCGGCTCGACCGTCGATTCGGCGGCGCAGGCGATCTCGGCCTGGGGCTTCGTCGTCACGCCCGACGTCCTGACCCAGATCGCCCACGACGTCGGCGAGACCAGCATTTTGTCGCGCACCGGCGGCGCGCCGACGCTGGCGGTCGGCATGGCCAGCATCCTGGCGAGCTTCCTCGGCGGAAAGGCGCTGATGGGCCTCTGGTATCACTTCATCATCCTGTTCGAGGCGTTGTTCATCCTGACCACGGTCGACGCCGGCACTCGCGTGCTGCGCTTCATGATCCAGGATTTCGTCGGCGTGGCCGTCCCCGCCTTCAAGGAAACGCAGTCCTGGGCCAACAATCTCATCGGTTCGGCGCTGGCGTGCCTGCTGTGGGGCTACATCCTGTATCAAGGCGTCATCGACCCTTACGGCGGCATTTACACGCTATGGCCGCTGTTCGGCGCCGCCAACCAGATGCTCGCGGCCATAGCGCTGACGCTGTGCACGGTCGTGCTGTTCAAGATGAAACGCGAGCGCTACGCGCTCGTCACCATCGCGCCGGCCGCGTGGCTGGTGGTGACCACGGTCACCGCCGGGTTGGAAAAGGTCTTCAGCCCCGATCCCGCCGTCGGCTTCGTCAGCCACGCCTGGCGGTTCTCCGAGGCGCTGTCGGCGGGCAAGCTGCTGGCGCCGGCGAAGACGGCGGAGACGATGGGCCGGGTGATCTTCAACGACTACGTCGACGCGACGCTGGCGGCCCTCTTCGTCGCCGTCGTCTTGGCGACCGTGATCTACGCGGTGATCGACGTGCGCAAGGCGCTGGGCAACGCCAGGAGCACCGCGGTCGAGATCGGCGGCGCGGCGATGGCGGGGAGCGGGCGGTGAGCGAGGCGACGGGGTTCCGGTTCGCGTGCGAGATGGTGGTCAAGACCGCCCGCCTGATGGTCGGCGTGCCGGACTACGACGCCTATGTCGCGCACCGTCGCGTCACCCACCCGGACCAGCCGATCATGACCTACAAGGAGTTCTTCCGCGAGCGTCAGGAGGCGCGCTACGCCGTCGGCAAGGGGCGGTTCCGCGGCTGTTGCTGAGGAGGGGCCGATGCGCCGGGCGAACGACGAAGCGCCGAAACTCGAACAGATCGAATTGGAGCGCCATCGCGGCCAGATCGTCGCCGACGTGAGAAAGCTCGTCGACAAATACCGCGCCATCTTCGATTGGGACGTCCCCGAGATCGATCAGGCCGCGGCCGACCGGTTGATCCTGCGCGAAATCGCCAAAGCCTTGGACGAAATCGAGAAGAAATTGCTGGGGTAGGCGAGGGGCGGCCGCGCGCCTATGCCGCGAAGTCGGGGTAATAGCGCTTCGTCAGCCGCTTGGCATAGGCGACGAGGTTGGCGTTGCCCTCGGCGGCCGCGCGCAACGGCGTGACGAAGATCTTGGCCAGGCACCCCATGACGAAGGCGCCGACCGTCGCGTCGACGCCGCGAGGCGCGTCGCCGAACAGGTAGGGCTTGTCGCCGAGGATGGCGGCGAGCGCCTCGAGATCGCGCCGTCCGAGTTCGGCGCGCTCCTCGGCGCTGTGGCGCCCGAGGCCCTGGCCGTGGAGCGTGCGCTTGAGGCCGCGCCGGACGTAGGCCTTGACCACGGGGCGGATCGGCGCGGGGGCGGCGTCGAAGAATTTCGCCGGGCCGCGCGCGAAATTGCCGTCGTCGAGCCAGCGCGCGTCGACCATGATCCAGTAGAGATGGTCCTCGCACATTTTCTCGAGTCCCCAGGCGAAGCCCTTCTCGGCGGCGCTCAGCCCGGCGTCGAAGTCGAAGCCGTACTTGCGCTCGATGTGCAGGCGGATGAAGGTCGAGTCGGCGATCGTCTCGCCGTCGTCGCGGATATAGGGCAGCTTGCCCTTGGGCGCCTTGCCGAAGCCCTTCAGGTCGATGTCGTAGTCGAGGCCGGCGATCTTGAGCAGAAGCTCGGCCTTCGTCACGAAAGGGCTGGGATCGGGCAGGCCGAATCCGGGGCCGAACTTATAGAGCGTGATCATCGCGTCCTCCCCCATTTGGCGTCGCTCAGGCCTTCCCCGTGGCCACCGGGCAATCCTCGCGCGCGCCCCACTCGGCCCAGGAGCCGTCGTAGAGCCCGGCGACGCGCCCTCCCGCCTCATCGACTGCGAGCGCGAGCATTGCGGCGGTGACGCCGGAGCCGCAGGTGGTGATGATCGGCTTGGCGAGATCGACGCCGTGTTCCGCGAAGGCGCTCGCGAGCGCCGCGCCAGTTTTCAAGTGTCCATGCTCGACGATTTCGACGAACGGCAGATTGAGGCTTCCGGGCATGTGGCCGCTTCGCAGGCCGGGGCGCGGCTCGGCGGCGCGGCCCTCGAAACGATCGGCCGGCCGCGCGTCGACGACTTGGGCGGCACCGCTCGCCAGCGCCTTGCGGACGTCCTCGATCGAGGCGACGACGCCGTGGTCGAGGCGAGGGGTGAAGCGCCGCGGCTGCGGCCGAGCCTCGCCCTGTTCGAGGGGGCGTCCTTCGCGAATCCATTTGGGCAAGCCGCCGTCGAGAATCGCCACGTCGTCGACGCCGAAGGCCCGCAGCATCCACCACACGCGCGCCGCGGCGAACAGACCGTGGGTGTCGTAGACGACGAAGCGCATGCCGTCGCCGAGCCCGAGCGCGGTCATCTCCCGCGCGAACTTCTCGACGTCGGGCAACATGTGCGGCAGGCCGCTCGACGTGTCGGCGATGACGTCAATGTCGAAGAACACCGCGCCGGGAATGTGCCCGAGGCGGAACTCCGTCGGGCCGTGGCGCCCGGTCGGCGGCAGATGCCAGGAGGCGTCGACGATCCCGAGGCCGGGCTCGCCCAGATGCGCGGCGAGCCAGTCGGTGGAAACCAAGTTCTCTCGAGCCATAGGGAGGATCCCGTCAACGCTGGTCAACCTCGCTGTTTATCAGAGCGGCTGCGCGACGCCAGAGCGGCGCGGCTCATGGCTGAAACATCGGCCGGCGCGTTCGCAGGCGTCGAGCCATGGCGAGGCCGCCGTCACAACCGCTTCCGCTCCCGAGCGGCGTCGCGCCCCGTTGAGGCGCCTCGCGACGACGACGATCCGTTTCGGTCGAAAACCGCTATACTTGACAAAAATTATCGAATTAAATACACGACAAGCTGTCGAGCCGCCCGTCGCGCGCGCAGCCGTAAGGCGGTATCATCAAACTCGATGCGTCCTGGGACCGCGCGGGGCCCATGTCGCGTGAAGCGTCCTCGCGCCAGTGCAACGCGTCTGGTCGAGCGGCGCGCTTTTTTTTGGAGTCTCTCATGTCGCAACCCCCCTTCAAGCCGGAAACGCTCGCGCTGCACGCGGGCTGGCGCGCCGATCCGACCACGGGATCGGTCGCGGTGCCGATCTTCCAGACCACGTCCTACCAGTTCCACAGCGCCGAACACGCCGCAAATCTCTTCGCGCTCAAGGAGCTCGGCAACATCTACACTCGCCTGATGAACCCGACCAATGACGTGCTGGAAAAGCGCATTGCGGCGCTGGAGGGCGGCGTCGCGGCGCTCGCGGTGGCGAGCGGCCAGGCGGCTTCAGCCTTCGCGGTGCAGAACCTGGCGCGGGTCGGCGACAACATCGTCTCCTCCACCGACCTCTACGGCGGCACTTGGAATCTCTTCGCCAACACATTGAAGGATCAGGGAATCGAGGTGCGCTTCGTCGACCCCGCCGACCCCGAGAATTTCCGTCGCGCCACCGATTCGCGCACCCGCGCCTATTACGCCGAGACCCTGCCCAATCCGAAGCTGATCGCCTTCCCGATCGCCGAGGTGGCGGCGATCGGCCGTCCGCTCGGCATCCCCTTGATCGTCGACAACACCGCGGCCCCGCTGCTGACGCGCCCCTTCGATCACGGCGCGGCGGTGATCGTCTATTCCACGACCAAGTACCTGGGCGGACACGGCACCTCGATCGGCGGGCTCATCGTCGACGGCGGCAATTTCCCCTGGGGGGATTTCGCCGAGCGCCAGCCGGCGCTGAACACGCCCGATCCGAGCTATCACGGCGCGGTGTGGAGCGAGGCGGTCAAGCCGCTCGGGCCGATCGCCTACATCATCAAGGCGCGCGTGACGCTGCTGCGCGATCTCGGCTCGGCGTTGTCGCCGTTCAACGCCTTCCTCACGCTTCAAGGCATCGAGACGCTGGCGCTGCGCATCGAGCGCCACAGCGCCAACGCCCAAGCCGTCGCCGCCTGGCTCGCCAAGCGGCCGGAAGTGGTGAAGGTGATCCATCCCTCGTTGCAGACGGGCGTCGCGCGCGAGCGGGCGCAGAAGTATCTGAAAGGCGGCTTCGGCGGGCTCGTCGGCTTCGAGCTGGCGGGCGGACGCGAGGCGGGACGGCGCTTCATCGACGCGCTGCAGCTCTTCTATCACGTCGCCAATATCGGCGACGCGCGCAGCCTCGCCATCCATCCCGCGACGACCACCCATTCGCAGCTCTCGCCGACCGACCAGCTCGCCACCGGCGTCACCGAAGGCTACGTCCGGCTGTCGGTCGGCCTCGAGCACATCGACGACATCCTCGCCGATCTCGACCACGCGCTGAACGCGGCGGGAACGCACGCGGTCGCGGCGGAATAGCTCGGGGCGTTCGCCGGGCGGGATTGTAGACGCGGTCGCTGACCGCGTTCTTTCCGCTTCTTCGCCTGCGCCTCGGCGAGGCGCTTCGCGCCGGACGCGCTCGGCGAGCGCGTCTACAAGGACGCGTCGCGCGGCCAAATATGTCGTCTAACCTCGCAAGGCCTTCGCCGCGCGCGCCAGCGCGCAGAATCCGGCGACGTCGATCTCCTCGGCGCGTCGGGTCGGATCGAGTCTCGCGGCGTCGAGCAGCGCGGCGAGGTCGAGCCCTTGTGCGGCCGCGAAGCTCTTGAGCGACTGGCGCAGCATCTTGCGACGCTGGCCGAAGGCGGCCTGGGTCGCCGCCGACAAGAGCCGCGCGTCGCACGGCTCGGGCTCTTCGCGCGGGATCAGTTCGACGACGCTGGAGGTCACCTTGGGCGGCGGCGTGAACGCGGCGGGGGGGATGTCGAACAGCAGCCGCGCGCGCGTGCGCCAGCCCGCCAGCACCGCGAGGCGGCCGTAGTCGGCGCGCTCGGCCGGCGTGGCAACGATGCGCAGCGCCACCTCGCGCTGGAACATCAGCGTCAGCCGGTCGTAGAACGGCGGCCACGGCTCGGCTTCGAGCCAGCGCGTGAGCAGCGCGGTGGCGATGTTGTAGGGCAGGTTGGCGCAGATGCGTAAGCGCGCGCCGCCCGCCTCGTCGCGCAGCGTCGCGGCGTCGAGGGCGAGCGCGTCGCCGGCGATGATTTTCAGGCGCCCCGGCCAATGCGCGGCGATCTCGGCGAGCGCGCCGAGGCAGCGCTCGTCGCGCTCGATTGCTATGACTTTCTTCGCGCCGTGGGCGAGGAGCGCGCGGGTGAGGCCGCCGGGGCCGGGGCCGATCTCGACGACGACGACGCCCTCGAGCGGGCCGGCGGCGCGCGCGATGCGGCCGGTGAGATTCAAGTCGAAGAGAAAATTCTGGCCGAGCGACTTCTTGGCCTCTAACCCGTGCGCGGCGACGACTTCGCGCAGCGGCGGCAATCCGTCCGCGGCGAGGCTCACGGCGCGAGGCGCGCCGCCAGCCGCAACGCTTCGATCAGGCTGGTCGGGCTGGCGAACCCCTTGCCGGCGATGTCGAACGCGGTGCCGTGGTCGGGCGAGGCGCGCACGAACGGCAGGCCGAGCGTGACGTTGACGCCCGTGTCGAAGGCCAGCGTCTTGGCGGGGATGAGGCCCTGGTCGTGGTACATGGTCAGCGCGACGTCGTAACGCGCGCGCGCCGCCGCGTGGAACATGGTGTCGGCGGGCAGCGGGCCGACGACGTCGAGGCCTTCGGCCTTGAGCTCGGCGACCGCCGGGGCGATCGTATCGATCTCCTCGCGTCCCATCGCGCCGCCTTCGCCGGCGTGCGGATTGAGCCCGGCGAGCGCCAGGCGCGGCCGCGCGAGGCCGAACCGCTTGGTCATGTCGGCGGCGACGATGCGCGCGGTCGAGACGATGAGTTCGCGGGTCAGGAGCCCGGGAACTTCGCTCAAGGCGACATGGATCGTCACCGGCACGACCGCCAGCGCCGGCGACCAGATCATCATCACCGGCTGCGCCGGCGCGCCCCAGCTTCGCGCCAGCGCGCCCAGATATTCGGTGTGGCCGGGAAACTTGAAGCCGGCCTTGTAGAGCGTCGCCTTGGCGATGGGGTTGGTGACGATCGCGCTCGCCTCGCCCGATCGGACGTAGCCGACGGCGCGCTCGATCGACTCGATCGTGGCGGCGGCGAAGGCGGGATCGGGCTCGCCCGGCCGCGCGTCGGCGCGCGCGCGAAGCGCCACGACGGGCAGGGCGCTCACGAACGCCGCGCTCGCCTCGGCGGGCGCGACCTCGGCGATCGGCGCCTCGAGCCCGAGCCGCCGGGCGAGCGCGCCGAGCGCTTTCGGGTCGGCGAGGGCGAAGAACGGCGCTTCGAGCGAAGCGCGCGCGAGCCAGGCGCGCAGCATGAGCTCCGGCCCGATCCCGGCGGGATCGCCCATGGTGAGGGCCAGCGGCCGGCGCGACGACGGCGTGGTCATGGTCGAGGTCGACGTTTCGCGACGCGGATCATTGCAACCCGATGGCGCCGCCGACCTCTCCCAGCGTCCGCAGCGTGAGTTGCAGCAGCACGGTCTGATCGCGCACCGCCGGCGTCGTGGGAACGATGGGATCGGAGAACGTCGAGGAATAGCGCACCTTGACCGTCGTGCAGGTGTCGCCATAGACGAGGCCGAGGCTGTAGTTGGGCGCGAAGAAGACGGGCGTCGTCTGCGTCGGCAGGTCGTAGTAATGGCGCGACAAGTCGAACAGCACCGATCCGTCGACGGTCCAATTGCTGGCGAGCTTGTAGCTGGCGCTGGTTAGGATGCCCTCGCGATTGTAAATCCAGCCGAGCAGCGGCTGCGCGTCGTATCGCCCGAAGTCGACGCTCGTCTTGAAGCCGCCGAATTCGGCGTTGGCGATCACGTCGAGCCGCGTCAGGGCGAAGGTCGTGCTGTCGAACTGCTGCTTGCTGGTGAGCGAGAAGTTCGAGGAGAACGGCGCGATCGTCTCGCCCGCGACGAAGTTCGAATATTTCTGGTCGAGCCCCGACTCCAGTCCGGTGTTGGCGGCGCCGCCGATCATGTAGGAGTTCTGCCCGGCGAGCTGGATGGATTGGCCGCCGACGAAATTGGCGTGGCCGCCGTTGTCGAAATTCGCGGTGTATTGCATGCCGTAGTTGAGCCGCGTGCCGCCTTCGACGCGATCGTAGCCGGAATACTTGTCCCAGGCGAACAGGTTCGTCTCGTCGAACACCAGGCTCTGCGCGTCTTCGTTGGGCTGCAGCTTCGGCACGACTTCGTTCGGGCGCGCGATGAGCTGGGCGATCGGTTCGATGATCTGCTCGCCGAGCATCGAGGTCGAGACGAAGGGGTAGCGATATTCCAGCCCGACGCCCGGCATGGCGCGGGCGGACGCGCCGCTGCTCGCGCCGTTGAAGAAGTTGGTCTGGCTGCCGTTGTAGACGGCGCTCGATCCCGCCGGGCTGGAGTACGAGTAGGTTCCGCTGGTGTCGAGATTGGTCGTTTCGCCGTCGAGGCGCGCGAACACGAACGGTGTCCAGGTTTCGCCGATCGGATCGACGAACTTGCGCTGCCAGGAAACCTGCTCGGAAACGCGCGCGTAATCGCCGGCGATGCCGCGCAGCAGGCAGTTGCCGGGCGTATAAGCGGAGGGGCCCGTATTGCCGCCGCTGCGCGTGCCGGCGACTACAGTGCCGCCAGTTTCGCAGATGTTATAGAGGCTGTACGCCGTATCGAGCGATTGCGCGCCGACGTTCTGGAACGAGGCCTCGATGCGCGCGATGTTGGTCGCGTTGAGGTCGACCTTCACCTCGCCGCCGATTCCCCCGCTTTGATCGGGCGCGATGGCGAACGTCTTGTTGTAGTCGAGCACCGGCGCCGCGAACGGCTCCGTGCGCTGGTCGGTGGCGGCGGTCGTGCTTTCGAATCGATAGCCGCTCAGGTCGAAAAACCCGCGATCCGCCTGGCCGCGCAGATAGACCGAGGACACGATGTCCTGGAAATAGTAGCGCGACACGTCTTGGCTCTTGACCTTGTAGTCGTTGAGATAGAAGGGATCGGAAACCGCGGTGAGGTCCCAGCCGTACTTCCATTTGTCGTTGATGTAGAACTCGCCCACGCTCTCGAGCGAGCCGCGCCAGCGTTGATCGCCCGAGCCGTAGGGGGCGGGCAGGAATAGCGAAGGGTTCTGCTGAAAGAGCCCGGTGGCGCGGATGCTGTATTCGCCGTTGTCCAGGCGTTGGCGCCACTGGGCCTCGGCGAACAGTCCTTGGGCCGAGAGGTAGGTCGGCGTCAGCGTCAGGTCGTAATTGGGCGCGAGATCGTAGAAATACGGCAGCCCCGCGCCGTAGCCGAGGCGACTTCCCTGATAGAACGTCGGCGCCAGAAAGCCGCTCGCGCGCGTGACCGAGGGGTCGGCCGCCGAGAAATAGGGAACGTAGGCGATCGGCACGCCGCCGACCTCGAGCCAGGCGTCCTCGTAATAGACGATGTGCGTCTGCTGGTTCTCGATGATGCGCGCGGCGCGGATCTGCCAGAACGGCGGCCGTTCGGGATGGTCCTTGCACGGCTCGCACGCGGTGTAGACGCCGCCGCTGAACACCGTCACCGAGCCGGCCGACCGTTCGACGCGCGGCGCCGTGAACCGGGTCTTCTGGGTCGACAGCATTTCCACGCCCTCGGCGAAGCCGGCGGCGAAGTCGTCGGTCAGGTCGAATCGCGAGGCGTAGGTGACGTTGCCGTGCTCGTCCGTCAGCTTGGCGTGGCCCTCCGCGTAGAGCCGTTTGGTCGCGCGGTTGTAAATGACCCGGTCGGCCTGGAGGATGCGATGCTTGTAGTAGAGCTGCGCCGCGCCGACGGCCGTCACGGTGCTGTGGTCCTTGTCGTAGACGAGCTCGTTGGCTTCGAGGATCAACTTGTCGGGATTTCGCGCCGCCGCGGCGACGGATGCGGACGGCGCCGGCGCGCCGGTCTGCGCTTGCGCGACCGCCGCGCCGAAAAAGAGCGCCAACAGAACGGCCAAACACCCAGCCACCCCCGCGCGGCGTCCGCTCGGGTGGGAAAAGCTGATGGAGAGGCCCATCAACCGTCCTCCTGGTGGAGAAGCACGTACACCCCGAAGATACAGCCGATCACCGCCGGCGACCACCCCGCCACCGGGACGCTGAAGATGCCCGCCCCGCCGAGATCACTGACCAATTTCGTTGCGACATAAAGCACGAAGCCGGCCGCGACGCCACCAGAAACCATCTTCGAGACGCCGCCCATTCGGAAGAATCTTAACGAAAAGCACGCGGCCACGAGAACCATCGCCGCCAGCGTCAACGGCAAAGCGAGAAGCTCTTGAAATCGCAGAGAGTATCCGGTCGCGTCGAGGCCCGCGCGCTTGGTTTGCGCGGCGAGCGCGGGAAGCGACCAGAACGACGCGGTCTCCGGCGCGATGAAGGCTTGCGCGACGTCGGCTTTGGTCAAGGTCGTGGCGAGCAGATAGGAGCCGGTCGTCAGGGTGTCGAAGCCGGGGGTGACCACTTTGGCGTCGCTCAGGCGCCAAAAGCCGTCTTTCAGCGTCGCCGTTTCCGCGTCGATGCGTTCGGCGAAGGCGCCGTTCGCGTCGAAACCGAAGACCTGGACATGGATGAGCGAGGGACCGGAATCGTCGCGGCCGTCGGCATGGACGACCGATTCGCCGTCGACGCTCTTTTGCCTGATCCACACCCCCGCGGAGTTGCCGGCGCCGGCGCCGAACAACTTGGCCTCGATCCGGTCCGCCTGGCGTTTCATCGCGGTGGACGCCGGATTGTAGAGCGTCGCCATGAAGACGCCGAACGCCAGGGCGACGAGCAGCGGCGGGGTGACGAACTGCCAGGCGGAAACGCCGGCGGCGCGCGCCACCACCAGTTCCAGTCTTCGCGACAGGTTGAGAAACGAGATCATCGCTCCGAAAAGGACGGCGAAGGGCAAGGCCTGCTCGGCGACGATCGGCGTTTGCAGGAGGGCGTCCCAGGCCATCACGAGCCCGGTCGCTCCCGGGGTGTCGCCGGAACGACGCAGCATTTCGACGAGGTCGATCGCGTAGATGAGGGCGAAGACCGCCGCGAAGACCGCGACGATGGTCTTGAAGAACCGCTTGGCGAAATAGCGTCCGAGCGTGCCGCCGATCATCGCATCCTCGTCGCGGCGTAAGCGAGGCGGCCGAAGCGCTCGAGGGCGCGGCTCAGCGGTCCGGCGAAGATCGAATCGACGCAGGCCGCCGATGCGCCGATCGGGATCGCCCAAACCAGAACCGCGGCGCCCGGCTTGCTGACGGCGAGCGACGTCGCGGCGATGCCGAGCATGCGCAGGGCCGAAAAGGCGAGGATCGCGATCGCCGTCGCGGCGCCCCGGCCCTGACGGGTCGTTCGCGCCTCGCCGAGCGCCGCAAAGCCGATGAGGCCCGCCACGAAGGCGTAGAGCGGGCTCGCCAGACGATCGAGCAATTCGGCGCGCAATCGCGCGGCCAGTCGCGGCGCCGACGCGTCCTTGGGGTCCGGGGCGATCAATTGCGACGTCGCCCGCTCGCGCGGCCGCGCGACCCCTTCGCCCTTATGGACGAACTGGGAAAGGTCGATCGCGTAGTCGTCGAACGTCACGATCGCCGAGTCGCCGGACTGTTCGGGGCGTTGATAAGAGCCCTTCGACAGGACCAGATAGGTTTGGCCATCCTTCTCCACCGTGTTGCCCACTTCGGAAATGTAGGTCGTGACATGGGCGGGATCGCGGCGGTCCTGCATGAAGATTCCGCGCAGCGAGCCGTCCGGCGCCCGCTCGCGGAAGTGGAATACGAAGCCGGACGCGAGTTCGTTGAAGGCGCCGGGACGGGCGTAATTGGCGATGAAATCGGCGCGCACCAGCGTCGTCAGATTCTCGATGGCGTCGAAGCTCCTGGGCATGACTTCGAGATAGAGCCCCGCCACGATCGCGAAGACGAGCGTGAACAGAACGAGAAACGGCCGCAGCAGCCGTCCCGGCGAGACGCCGGAGGCGCTCATGACCACCAGTTCGCTGTCGCCGTTCAGTTTGTTCAGGCAGTAGAGCACGCCGGCGAACAGCGCGACCGGCGCGATGATGGCGACGAGCGAAGGCAGCGTGAGCCCGGTGATCGCGAAAAACACCAGCAGCGACTGCCCCTTGCTGGTCAAGAGGTCGATCTGCCGCAGCGCTTGCGTGACCCACACCAGGCCGGTCAGCGCAATCAGGCCGGCCAGGAAGGCCGTCGACGCGGTCCGGAACACGTATCGTTCGATGCGCAACATCCGGCGCCGGTTTCCATGTTTCCCCAGGGGGAGGCGCGCCGCCGCGACGCGCGCCCGCCAAGCAGCGCTAGCCCGCCCCGGCGCGTCTGGCAAGGCGCGATTCCGTGAACGGACGAGACGCGGCGAAGCGTCGCGTTCGCGCCCTCTCCTTATTGACGGGCGGTTCAAAGCCCTTGATTGTCCCATGGCCGCCGGCGCCGAGCCGGCCGCGCCGCTCGCAGTCGTGTCCGGGGTCCATGCATGAACGAATTCGTCAAGATCGCCTACGGGCCGATTTCGGCCCCCAAGGGCGGAACCTTCGTGGTCTTCGTCGGCGCGGACCTCAAGGCGTCGCCGCGGGTCGCCGCGCTTCTGGGCGAGGCGGCCGCCCGGATCGAAGCGGCCGCCAAGACCGCCCGGTTTCACGGCAAGACCCAGACGTCCCTGGACATTCTCGAGCCTTCGGGCGTCGAGGCGGCGCGCCTCCTCGTCGTCGGCGTCGCTCCCGGCAAGGACGGCAAGCCGATCGATTTTCCCACCCTGGGCGGCTTCGTGTTCGGCAAGCTCGGCGCGGCCAAGACCGTCGAAGTGGCTTTCGAAGCGCCGGCGGGCGATTGGGACGGCGCCGCGGCGGCCGATTTCGCGCTGGGGATGCGCCTGAGGGCCTATCGTTTCGACAAATACAAGACGGTGAAGAAGAACGGCGAGGACAGCGACGACACGCCGCCCTCGATCACGATCGCAACGACGGACTTCGCGGCGGCGCGCGCCGCCGCGCCCGCGCGCACGGCGGTCGCCGCAGGCGTCGAACTCGCCCGCGACCTGGTCAACGAGCCGCCGAACGCGCTCTATCCCGAAGCGTTCGCCGAACGCGCGAGCGCCCTGAAGGGGCTCGGCGTCGAGGTCGAAGTTCTCGACGAAAAGGCGATGACCAAGCTCGGCATGGGCGCGCTGCTCGGCGTCGGCCAGGGCTCGAAGCGCGAAAGCCGACTGGTCGTCATGCGCTGGCGCGGCGCCAAGGCGAAGAAGGCCAAGCCGATCGCCTTCGTCGGCAAGGGCGTCTGTTTCGACTCGGGCGGAATCTCGATCAAGCCGGGCGCCGGTATGGAGGACATGAAGGGCGACATGGCGGGCGCGGCCTGCGTCGTCGGCCTGATGCACGCGCTCGCCAGCCGCAAGGCCAAGGTCGATGCGGTCGGCGTCATCGGCCTGGTCGAGAACATGCCCGGCGGCCGCGCCATCCGCCCGAGCGACATTCTCAAGTCGATGTCCGGCAAGTCGATCGAAGTCATCAACACCGACGCGGAAGGGCGCCTCGTGCTGGCCGACGCGCTCTGGTACGTTCACAACCGGTTCAAGCCGCGGTTCATCGTCGACCTCGCGACGCTGACGGGCGCCATCATGGTCGCGCTGGGCCAGGAGAACGCCGGGCTCTTCTCCAGCGACGACGAACTCGCCGCCCGGCTGAGCGTGGCGGGCGCGGCGACGGGCGAATCCGTCTGGCGCATGCCGCTCGGGGCCGCCTACGACAAGCTGATCGATTCGAAATTCGCCGACGTGAAGAACACCGGCGGCCGCAACGCCGGCGCGATCACCGCGGCGCAGTTTCTCAAGCGCTTCGTCGACGACACGCCCTGGGCGCACCTCGACGTCGCCGGCGTCGCGATGAACTCGCCGGCGAGCGAGGTCAACCAGTCCTGGGGATCGGGTTGGGGCGTGCGCCTCTTGGACCGCCTGGTCGCCGAATATTACGAGCGCTGAGGTTTCGCCCCTTGATTGCAACGTCATGTTCGCCGGAGACAATGGCCGTTGGCTTGGGATGACCGCCCGGAGGGAAGCGTGATGCGATCGGGATTGGGGCTCGCCATGGTCGCGCTTTGCCTTTGCGCCGCGCCGGCGCAGGCGGGGTCGGGGCTCGCCGGCTGCGACGCCTTCATCGACAAGCTGCGCACCGGCGCGAGCGACCTGCACGTCGATTTCACCCACGCGCTCATCGTTTCCAGGGCGCGCAGCGACACCGACGTCTTCGACGTCACGACCAAGGGCGACGTCGACGGCACGCTGACGTGCCGAAAGGACGGGCTCCTGCGCTTCGAGGCGCGCGTCGCCGAACCGACTTCAGCGCGCGCGGCGAGCGAATTCGAGAATCTCCAGGCCGCCGCGCTACGCGCCGCGCTCGGCTGGGACGCGGCCAAGAGCCGCGGCGCGGTGCGCGAAATGGCCGCCGACGCGCGCGAATATCTTGCGGCCTCGCGCGAGCGCGGCGACGTCTACATCTCCGGCAAGACCGAGGAGCACGCTCCCGGCGGCGTCTCGCTCGGCTTGATCGTCACCGACACCGACAGCGCCTTCATCATCGTCGGCGGCGAGGAATGACGGCTCGGGTCGACAAAATCGAACGGGCGGGCGCCCCTTCCCCCCTCGCGGGGGAAGGTGGCCCTCGCGTCAGCGAGGGTCGGATGAGGGAGGTGGCGCGTAAGCGCGACGGCTTGCGACGACGCGGGTCGGAGCCGTCTCGCTTCGCTCGACCCCCCTCATCCGTCATGCTTCGCATGACACCTCTCAGCGAACGAAACGTTCGCCTGACACCCGCGAGGGGGGAAGGGAAGCGCGTCTTTCGATTTTGCGGCCGCGGCAGGCCAAAGCGCGCGCGCCGAGACGCCTTTCCCGCTTCGCCGGACGTCGAGCCCCGCAAGCTTTTCCCGACCCGCGCCAAACATTTCCAAATTTGCGGCCTTTTTCTGCAAGTATTTCCAAAGATTCCTTCGTCCGTTTCGTGGAAAATCAAAGGCTTGCGAGCCGAAAAAGGAAAATTCCGCTTTCCTCCAAATTTCTTGCGCCGAAATCCGTCCGAAAGCCCCCGCCCGGCGCCGCCGGCAGGAGGGATATCGCGAGGAGCGACAACAAGAAACGTAGCACGCTTTTCGTTTTTCCGAAAGACGAAGTTGCAATCAAGGAGCCGATCCGTGTTCGTCGCGCCCGGGCGGCGCCCGCGTCGAGCGGAGGCCGTATGATCCGCCCGATCGGCTCGAGCCGTCATGGCGAGGAGCGCAGGCGACGAAGCGATCCAGCCGGGGTCGACGCGGCCTGTGGATTGCGTCGCCCTCGCTGCGTTCGGGCTCGCGATGACGGGCGCCGGCGATGACCGAATTCCGCTTCTACCACCTCGAACGCCGCCGCATCGATCAGGCGCTACCGGAAATTCTCGAGGACGCGCTGGCGCACGGCCTGCGCGCCGTCGTCCAGGCGCCCTCGATCGAGCGCGTCGAGGCGCTCAACGAGCGGCTGTGGACCTACGCCGACGAAAGCTTCCTGCCGCACGGGGCGGCGGGCGACGGCGAGCCGCAGGCGCAGCCGGTGTACCTGACATCAGGCGAAGAAAACCCCAACGGCGCGAGCTTGCGCGTGCTGCTCGCCGGCGTCGACGCCGCGCCCTACGCTGCAGCCGCGGCGGGCGGCGCCTACGAGCGCGTCATCCTGCTGTTCGACGGCCGCGACGAAGAGATGCGCGCCGAGGCGCGCCGGCAATGGACCCTCCTCAAGGCCGCCGGCGCCGCGCCGAGCTATTGGCGCGAGGGCGAGGACGGCGGGTGGGAGAAGGGGAGGTAGGGGGAAAGCCTTATCCTTGGCGCCCGCCTTAGCAGGCTGCCGGAAGGGCTGGATTCGACCCATCAACGTCATTCAGTCGGGACTGGCTGCTTCTCGAAAGCCGACATTACATTGCCGGCGCTCTCGACCTCATAAGGTGGAATTTCACATAACCCCCTCGCGACGGGTTGGACCGCAGTCCGCCCTGAGGAGAGCCGCCACCGTTGGGTTCTTGTGCCATAGTCGTGGCTCCTTGCTTTCCAACTTCCTTGGTGGTCTGGGGTGCCGTCGTCAGCGCGCATGATCGGCCGCGCTGACGACGGTGTGGTCGGTCGCTATTTCTTTGCGACCTTAGCCGCGTCGGTTGCGGCGGTCTCGATGAGTTTCGCCACCACGTCAGGCTTCGAGACGTAGATGGAGTGGCTTCCGGCCGCTTCGACAGTCACACCCTTGGCGCGTTCGGCCATTTTGCGCTGGGCCGGCGGCGGGATCATCTTGTCCTCGGTGGTGACAAGATACCAGGTTGGCTTCACCTTCCAGGCCGGGGCGGTGACCTTGCCGTCAAGCGCGGCCACGCCCCAGGGAACCTGAGAGTTGGCCATGAATGATGCAAGATCGGGCCGAACGTCGGCTGCGAACGAGCTTGCGAACTTGGCGCGGTCGAGGAACAAGAAACCGTCGACGGGCGCCAGGATCGGCGGGACCGGAGCGCCCGGTGGCGGGTTGGCGATGAGGCTGGACACGGACTCGCCGGCGTCCGGGGCGAAGGCGGCAATGTAGACGAGCCCTGCGACCTTGGGATCAGTGCCGGCTTCGGTAATCACGACGCCGCCATACGAGTGTCCGACAAGAATCACATCGCCCTTGGCGGCGTCGATAGCGCGCCTCGTCACCGCCACGTCGTCTTTGAGGGACGTGGTGGGGTTCTGGACGATCGTCACATCGTACCCCTCCCGGTGCAGGATCTGAAAGACAGCCTCCCATCCAGACCCGTCCACGAATCCGCCGTGGACGAGAACGATGTTCTTGACGCCGCTGGGCCCCGCAGCTTGCGCTGTGGCCAGGCCCCCAACCATTGCGGCTGCGGCGGCGATCGACACAGCGGTCTTGTAAAGGATGCTCATTTTGATCTCCCTGATTTCCAGTTTGAACCGCGACTTGGTTTCGTCGTTCGCCAGGCCAATCGCGGACTGCTCAAAAAAGATGCTCTTTGGCCGGAAAGACTTGAAGTTAAGCAGTGTAAAACTTTGCATTTTACAGTGTTTTACACAGTTTTACTCGGCAATTTTGATCGCGAATGCTATTGCTTCAGGCGTTTGCGTGTAACTGCGGCGTTCGGCTGCGCAGTACGCGCCAAGGTGCTGATCCCATGGGCAGCTTGCGAGAGGAGAAAGTCGGGATCGTTGGCGCCGGAGCGCTTGGGCAAGCGATCGCTGGTCATTTCTCTCGTCGCAACATCCGCTGCGTCATCTGCAACAGCCGTGCGCCAGCGACCCTCGATGAGGTCGCTCGGAAGCTCGGACCCGCCGTCCGAGCCGCGACGCTGGAGGAGGCCGTCGCTCCAGAGATGGTCGTCTTGGCGATACCGTGGGCGCGTGTCCCGGAGATGATGGAGCGTGCGCCCGATTGGGAGGGCCGCATCATCATCGACGCGACGAATCCGTCTTTGGCGCGAGATTCGATTGCTCCCGACACGGGCGGCCTCTCTTGGAGTGAGCGAATTGCCGAACTCACGCCGGGAGCCCACGTCGTGATGGCGTTCAACACCTTGTCTGCAACCGTGTTGGCCCGGCCTCCGACGGAAGCCGCTGGCAGGAGAGTAATCTTTTATTCAGGTGACCACGAACGGGCAAAACGAAAAGTCGCCGCGCTCATCTCTTGCTTGGGATTCGCCGCGGTTGATCTCGGCCCGCTGGCGGTGGGCGCTCGCCTCCAGCGGTCGCCTAGCGGCGCGTTGGCGATGCTCAATCTTGTTCAGCTTTCCTCGACTTGACCTGCTCGCGGGTACGAGGCGATGACCGGCGATCGTATAAAATCTCGCATCGGTCACGCCGCGTCTATTCTGGCCATGATCTCGGTCGCCTGGCGGAAATCACGGGTTTCAAAGCCTTCGGTCGCTCGCTCTATCGTTGGCGCGAGCAGTTTGTGAGCCGTCGTTGGTTTTCCTTCCGCAAGGTACAATTCCGCCAACGTGGTCGCAGCCCTGAGTTCCCACGCAAACGCGCCTTGGCACCGGGAAATATCTAGCGCCTCTTTGAGCTGATTTTCGGCGGCGGGCTTCTGCCCCTTCTGTAGCAAGCCAAGCGCCTGGACCCGCAATAGCTCGGCCGCGCACCAATGCATTTGCGGCGGTTCAAGGTCCGCCATCGGTCCAGGCGCATCGTGCAGGATGGTCGCGAGGATATGTCTGAGCAGCCCACATAGAGACGCGGCGTTCGTTTCGATGAAGTCGGCGCCATGCTGGAGGTTCGAACTGAGCCGCCGCAGCGCGCATTCGTATGAGCGCCCCCATTGCAGCCAGAAAACCAGGCCATTGTCGCTTGCAAGGTCGATCAGCATCAGCGTGTGCGCGCGCGCCTGGGCGAGGTCGCCGATCCAGAATGCGAGCGGCACGATTGCTTGCGCCAGGCCATAGCAGAGGCCGAGGACGTCATGCTCGAGCCCAAGCACCATTGCGTCGGCGGCCTGCGCGACAGCCTGATCGGCAAAGCCAGTAAGCCAAAGCAAGTTTGACGCGCTGACGCGGGCTGTGACTTCGTGCTTGTAGATCAGCGACTGGTTGGCGGGTGAGCTCGGATTTGGATCGACCGGAGCGAGGGCGAGGTCTACATGCGGCCGAGCCCCCGGCAGATCGCCGTTCCGCCACGAAGCGAGCCCCACGACCCTGTGGCTCATCGCGCTGTGCAGTGAATCGGCCCCGTGCGGCGCCAAGTCAGCCAACCGAAGCGCCAAGTCGAGGCTTTCCTTGTAGCGCGCCTCGGTCAGGCGGGCGCCGAACAGCCCCCATAAGCATGTGAGTTGGCATGGGTAGTCCCCTTGTTGCTCAGCGAGTCGCAACGCTTTCGACAACATGGGCACCATCGAGGCCGAAACCCCTGCGACGTTGTACTTTGCAAGGTGAAGGCTGGGGGCAAGCCAAATCGCGTCCTTGGCGTCGATGCCAGGGTCCTGCCAGAGCCGTTCCGAAGCGCCGTCGATGATCGCGACATATTCTCCGAGAATGGAGAGGCTGATCCACATGGGCGCTGAATCAATGATGAGACGGATGCCCAGTCGTGAATCGCCCGATGGCGACAAACTCCAGCCGATCGCAGATCGCACGTCATCCACTCTTGAACGAAATTCCTGGCGGCGATCCGTCGACGGGTCGGTTCGGACGCCGGTTCGCTCGCCTGCAAACAGCGCAACGAGATGCGCCGCATGTCGCCTGCGAACGTCGGCGCTGTCTTTCGAGTCGTTGAGTTTCTCCTCGGCGAATCCGCGGGTTATTTCGAGCAGCCTGAAGCGCGTGACCGCGCGCTGGTAATCGACGACGACAAGTGATTTTGCGACCATGTCGGAGAGCAGTTGGATTGTCAGCTCCGGCGGCGCGGCGCTCACCGCCTGGGCGCCGGCAAGCGAGAACATGGAGCGGAATATCGACAGTCGAATGAGCAGCATTTTCTCTTCGTTCGACAGCTTGTCGTAGCTCCACTCCAGCGTGGCCCGCATTGTCCGCTGTCGTGGCGGCGCGGTTCTGCGTCCCGCCGAAAGCGTGGCGGTCTGGTCGCGGACAAGCGCTGCAACGCCCTGGATGCCCAACGAGGCCGCTCTCGCCGCCGCCAATTCGATCGCCAGTGGAATGCCGTCGAGACGCCGGCATATGTCGACCAGCGTCGGCGCATCCGAGTCCTTGAAAGACAAATTGTCGACACCGGCCGCTGCGCGCTCCGCGAAGAGCTGGATGGCGGGAAAGGCCAGCGCCTGTGCCAGCGTCAATGGCCCGGCTTCGTCTCCGGGTCCGCCAAGACCGGCCAAACGAACGATGACTTCGCCATCGACCAGCAGAGGCTCGCGACTCGTGGCCAGTATTCGGAGATCCGGCGCCGCGCGAAGCAATCCCTCGGACAGCGTGGCGACCGTGTCCAGAACGTGCTCGCAATTGTCGAGCGCCAGCACGGCGCGGCTCCGCCGCAGCGCCCGGACAATCCTCTCGAACGGCGAGGTCTGGGCCTCGTCGTCATGCGTCAGCGCTGAGGCAACTGCGGTGGCGACGAATTCGCCAGACGCCAAAGGAGCAAGATCCACGAAATGGATTCGCTGGTCGCCCTCGTCGATCAATCGACCGCAGACTTCAATCGCCACCCTTGTTTTGCCAATGCCGCCGGGACCCACAACGGAGACAAATCGCCGCGCCGACAAATTCTTTATAACGGTAGCGACCGCGTCTTCGCGGCCAACCAGGGACGTTAGCTGTGCGGGCAAAGAATTTGTCGGAAGCGGCTCCTTGAGAGGTTTCGCCAGCCATTCGCTGGCCTCCGATCCGTCAGGCACGATGGTCAGCGCATAGCCGCGACCCGGCGCGTTCGTAATTCGCATGAAATCGCCGTCGACGCTCAGCAGCCGGCGCAATGCCGTCATCTGCACTCTGAGGTTCGTATCGTCGACGTGGGTGTTCGGCCACGCGCCGGCGATGAGCGTGTCGTTGGAGACGAATTGCCCAGCGTTGTCAATAAGAAGCTTCAGCAAGCAAAGAGCGCGACTGCCGATGCGGACGCGCTTGCCATCCTTCAGCAGAAGCGATTGATCGGGAAGATATCGGAAGCCGCCAAATCGCACTTCGTCCGCGGTTGCGGAGCGAACATCCCGCCGCGCATTCTTATCGCCCGCCGACTGCATATCTTCCAGCTGCATTTTCAACAGGGGCACGGACGCTAGACCGAGTGCCCAGTGGAATCAAGGCAACAGTCGACGTTGAGCGGAGCGGTGACGACCGCTGCCTGCCGGAAGTTCGACAGGCCCGCGATCGCAGTTCGAAGGTCTCGTATGGGTCGAACGGAGCTGTCCCCCGCGACGCAGCCAAAGTCCGGACTTGGCGCAATCCTGCCGTATGATGTTGGGTGGCTCTCCAACGGCCGTTGCCGATGCGCTAGGCGAGCGCGAATGTCCGGTTCGCCCTAGCAATCGCGCTAACTTGCCATTCCGCTTTCCACCCTTCTGCGACATCCGAGGACGGGCGCCAAGCATCGGATTTTGACCACGAGACGCGCTCCTCACGCCGTCGCGTCCGCCTGCTCCGACAATTCGAACCAGGCCTCCTCGGCCGCCGTCGACGTGACCCGCACCGGGCGCGATGCTAACTTGCCGGCCATGGCCCGCAGCGAATCGCGTCGCAAATCCTCTCCTTCCACGGAACCGGACCTGTTCGGCCCGGCGGAGCAGCCCGACTTGTTCGGCGAGGCGCACAAGAAGCCGGAAGTCTACGTTCCCAAGCAAATCCATGTCACCAACCGGCTCGAGGATTTGCTGGCGCAGATGCAGGCCGCGGAGGTCTGGCCTTGGAATTGGCCCGTCGTGCGCCTGCACACCGAGCGCACGTTCGACTATCTCTGCAATCTCGTGACCGATCGTGAAGCCGCGCAACGTTGGCGCGAGCGTCTCGCTGCCGAGACGGCGCGCCTCGACGCCTCGACGCCGCCCGAGCCGCCGCCGCCCCCGCCGCAAGACCTGTCGGAGTGGATGACCGACGACGAGCGTCGAGCGGCGGACAAGCGTTGACGCGGCGCCCGCCTCGTCGCAGCGCGCCATCAGCCGGATTGAACCCCGCAGGCGCCGGCGAGCTCGCTAGAGCGTTCTGCTCGTGCCTCGACTCGCTTCGCCCCTTCTCCCCGCTTGCGGGGAGAAGGTTGGGATGAGGGGCGGGGCGATTAGCTGCAACGGAGCGGACAACCGCCAGGCCCCTCACCCTGCCTCTCCCCGCTTCGCGGGGAGAGGGGTGCTCACGCCTAAACGCAACATGCGCTAATTCTGCAAGACGACGACGGGCGCTCCTACGGGAACGCGATTGTAGAGATCGATGATGTCCTGGTTGACGAGGCGGATGCAACCGCTGGAGACGGCCGTCCCGATCGTCTCCGGCTCCATCGTTCCATGCAATCTGAAATGCGTATCCTGGCCATCGCGGTAGAGATAGAGGGCCCGAGCCCCCAAGGGATTGTCTGGTCCGCCCGGCATGCCTCCGGCATAGGCCGCGTATCGCGGGATGGCGCTGATCATGGTCGCCGTCGGCGTCCAACTCGGCCATTCCGCCTTGCGCCCGATAATCGCCGAGCCTTGGAAATTGAGCGCCTCCTCGCGTCCGACCCCGACGGCGTAGCGAAGTGCGCGTCCCCCCGCCTGAACGAGATACAATCTGCGCTCGGCAATGTTCACGACCACGGTTCCAGGTCGATAAGGCCCGGAAAATGCGACTTCCTGTCGAAACAATTCTGGACTGCGCGCGCCGAGGTCGATGCCGTCGATTGGAAACGGCTCGTTGGTCACGGGGCCATAGTTGGCGCCGGCGTTCACCCAGCCGGTCCCGGGGGCGTTGCATCCGGCTGGAAAAGCGAGAACGCCGGCGAGGAAGACACGACGGGTCAATCTCGAATTGATCGCGCCTCGAACGTCACGCATGATTTTTTCCGCCATGTCTGTCCTGCGACGAACTCCGGGAATCGGCGGCCGCCAATGTTCCATTCGGCAGTCCAAGCCGCAAGAGCCTGCGCTCAGGATCGAAGCGATCGCGACCCTTTGCTCGGATTCGTGCCGCCGGAAAGGACACCTCCGCGTACGGCGCGCCTTCGACGCGGCGGACGAAGGCGGCCCGGAATTGCGGCAAGACCGCAATCCCGACAGCGGTTCGGCTCGTCCTGCGGCGCGCCAAGCCCGAAAGCGCCGTTCGCGCCTTTGAGCGCGTGATCCCGCTGTTCGACATATCAGCCACTTATCGCGTGCAGATTTGTGGTGCGAATGTCTCTTCGCCACCCTCGCGCGACATCGGACGACCGGCGCCAAGCGGCAGGTCTTGACCAAGAGACGCGCCCCTCACGCCGTCGCTTCCGCCTGCGCCGACAATTCGAGCCAGGCCTCCTCGGCGGCCGCCAGCGCGGCCTCCAGCTCGGCGCGCTTGCTCGCGAGATCGATCACCTTGGCGGAATTGCTCGCGGTTTCGCCGGCCTGCGCCAGCGCGTCGTCGACGCGGCGCAACAGGTCCTGGAAGCGGTGCATCTTCTGCTCGACCGCGACGATCTCCTTGCGCAGCGGCGCAAGGTCGCGGCGCGGCCTCATCTCGCGCCGCTCGGGCGCCGGGGCGGGGCGGGCGGGCTCGCGCTCCTTCCTGGCGCGCTCTTGCGGCGCGCGCTGGCCGAGCACGAAGCGGCCGTAGTCGGCGACGTCGCCCTCGAACACGCGCACCGTGCCGTCGGCGACCAGCCACAGACGGTCGACGCAGGCCTCGAGCAGGCGCCGGTCGTGCGAAACGATAATGCAGGCGCCTTCGTATTCGTTGATCGCCTCGATCAGCTCGGCGCGGCTGTCGATGTCGAGATGGTTCGTGGGCTCGTCGAGGATGAGGAGCTGCGGCCCGTCGAAGGTCGCCAGGCCCATCAGCAGGCGCGCCTTTTCGCCGCCCGACAGCGCCGCGATTCTTGTGTCGGCCCGCGCGCCGGAAAAGCCGATCTGGGCGACGCGGCCGCGAATCTTCGCCTCCGGCGCGCCGCGCATGCGTTCGGCGACGTGAGTGTAGGGCGTGCCCTGCAAGTCGAGCTCGTCGACCTGGTGCTGGGCGAAGAAGCCGACGTCGAGCTTGTTGGCGCGCACGAGTCTGCCGCTCATCGGCGACAAGCGCCCGCCGACCAGCTTGGCGAACGTCGACTTGCCGTTGCCGTTGGCGCCGAGCAGGCCGATGCGGTCGTCGTTGGATAGCGTCAGATCGAGCCTGGAAAGGACGACGCGATCGCCGTAGCCGACGCTGACCTTCTCCATCGCCACGATCGGCGGGCTGAGGCGCCGCGCGATCGGCGGCCACTTGAACGGCATAACCGTTTCGTCGACCACCGCCGAGATCGGCTCCATCTTGGCCAGCATCTTCAGGCGGGACTGGGCCTGCGTCGCCTTGGTGGCGCTGGCGCGGAAGCGGTCGACGAACGCCTGCAAGTGCTTGCGCCGCTCCTCCTGCTTCTTCAGCGCCTTGCCCTGCAGCGCCTGTTGTTCGCGCCGTTGCCGCTCGAAGCTGGTGTAGCCGCCGCTCCATAACGTCAATTTGGCGCGCTCCAGATGCAGAATGTGCTCGACGACGTCGTCGAGCAGGTCGCGGTCGTGGCTGATGACGACGACCGTCGCCGGATAGGTCTTGAGATAGTCGATGAGCCACAGCACGCCCTCGAGATCGAGATAGTTGGTGGGCTCGTCGAGCAGCAGCAGGTCGGGGGCGGAGAACAGCACCGCGGCGAGCGCGACGCGCATGCGCCAGCCGCCGGAAAATTCGGCAAGGGCGCGGTTCTGCGCCGCCTCGTCGAAGCCGAGGCCGCTCAAGATTCGCGCCGCGCGCGCCGGCGCGGCGTGGGCGTCGATATCGACGAGGCGGGTCTGGATTTCGGCGATGCGCAGGGGATCGCTCGCTTCCTCCGCTTCGGCGATGAGAGCGGCGCGCTCGCGGTCGGCGTCGAGCACGAAGTCGATCAACGCCTCGGCCCCGCCGGGCGCCTCCTGCTCGACGCGGCCGATGCGGGTCTGCTTGGGAAGCGAGATCGAGCCGCTCTCGCCGCTGATTTCGCCTGAGATCAGGCGGAACAGCGTGGTCTTGCCCGCGCCGTTGCGCCCGACCAGGCCGACGTGCGCGCCGGTCGGCAGCGCCGCGCTCGCGTGATCGATCAGCAGGCGTTCGCCCAGGCGATAGGTGAGATCGTTGATGTGCAACATGGGGCGCTTTTGGCGCGCCGCGCCGCGCAAGGCAAGGGGCGGCGGCGGGGCGATTGGCCGCCGTCTGGCCCGCGCTTTACGTGCGGCGTTGCTTTCGCGGCGGCGCCCGTTATATATGCCTCGCCTTTGATCACCCCTCGATCGGCGCCCTTTCTCAAGGCGCCGCCGGAGCCATCGCCCTTGTTCATTACGCCAGCCTTCGCCCAAGCCAGCGGCGCGTCCCCCTTCGGGTCGACCGACACGCTGATTCAATTCGCTCCCTTCATCGCCATTTTCGCGATCATGTATTTTCTGATCCTGCGCCCGCAGCAGCGGCGGGCCAAGGAGCAGCGCGATATGGTGAAGGCGGCGCGGCGCGGCGACGTCGTCGTGACCAGCGGCGGATTGATCGGCAAGATCACCAAGTCGACCGACGACGCCGAAGTCGAGCTCGAGATCGCGTCGAACGTCAGGATTCGCCTGGCGCGATCGGGCATCGCCGAGGTGCGCTCGAAGGGCGAGCCGGTCAAAGACGCCCCCGCCGCCAAGACGCCGTCCAAGAAGGACGCTTCGAACCCCTGATGCGCCGCCAGCGCGTCGAAGGCGCTGCGTCCGCGGAGACTTTCATTCCCGATGTTTCGTCTTGCTCCCTGGAAGGTCGCCTCCATACTGGCGCTCGTCGTCTTCGCGGCGCTGATGATCGTGCCGAGCTTTCTCGCGCCAGGGACGGTGGCCGCCGTCGAGGGCCGGCTTCCCTCCTTCGTGCCGTTCCGCGCCATCGTGCTCGGCCTCGACCTGCAGGGCGGCGCGCAGCTTCTCATGGAGGTCGACAGCGCCTCGGTGACCAAGGGGCAGGTGGAGGCGCTGCGCGACGACGTGCGCGGCAAGATGCGCGAAGGCAAGATTTCGATCAGCGGCGGCATCGCGATGCTGCCGCGCGGCGTGGTGGTGCGCATCGCCGATGCGGCCGAGCGCGAGCGCGCGCTGCAGCTGTTGCTGCCGCTCAATCAGAACGTCGGCGGCGCGCTGACCGGCGCGACCGGGCATTCGCTCGACGTCTCCGACACCGGCGCTGGCGCGGTCCAACTGCTGTTGACCGACGCGGCGATCACCGAAAAGATCCACCACGCCGTCTCCCAGTCGATCGAAGTCTTGAACCGCCGCCTCAACGGCACCGGCACGAAGGAAACCAACGTCGAGCAGCAAGGGGCCGACCGCATCCTGGTCGAAGTGCCGGGCCTGCAGGACACCACGAAGGTGAAGGAGCTCTTGGGCGCGACCGCCAAGCTGGAGTTCCGTCTGATCGCCGATCCCGGCGATCCGCCGAGCGAAGTCGACACCCTGCCGATGCAGCAGGGCGGCGGCACGATGGCGGTGCAGAAGCGCGTGATGGTGGAGGGCGAGGATCTCGTCGACGCGGAGCCGAGCTTCGATTCGCGCACCGGCGAGCCCGACGTCACTTTCCGCTTCAATCTGCGCGGCGGCCAGCGCTTCGGCCAGGTCACCTCCGAGAACGTCGGCCGCCTGTTCGCGATCGTGCTCGACGGCAAGGTGATTTCCGCGCCGCGCATTCTCGGGCCGATCACCGGCGGAACCGGCCAGATCACCGGCAATTTCACGGTCGAAGAGGCCAACAATCTCTCGGTGCTGCTGCGCGCCGGCGCGCTGCCGGCCAAGCTCACGGTGGTCGAAGAGCGCACCGTCGGCCCCGGCCTCGGTCAGGATTCGATCGACGCGGGCAAGCGCGCGGCGCTGGTCGGCGGCGCGCTGGTCATCGTCTATATGCTCACCACCTACGGCGTATTCGGCATTTTCGCCGATCTGGCGCTGGCGGTGCACATCCTCCTCATCTTCGCCTCGATGGCGCTGCTCGGGGCGACGCTGACCCTGCCCGGCATCGCCGGCATCGTCTTCACCATCGGCATGGCGGTCGACTCGAACGTGTTGATCTACGAGCGCATTCGGGAGGAGGCGCATCTCGGCCGCTCGGTGATTTCCGCGCTCGACGCCGGGTTCAAGCGCGCCTTCGCCACCATCATCGACTCCAACGTGACGATGTTCGTCGCGGCGGTCATCCTCTATCTCTTCGGTTCGGGGGCGGTGCGCGGCTTCGCGGTTTCGCTCGGCCTCGGCATCCTGACCTCGGTGATCACCGCGGTGACGATGACGCGCATGATGATCGCGCTGTGGTACCGCAACCGCCGCCCCAGCGTGCTGCCGATATGACGTCGCGCGAAGGATTGGCTCGATGAAACTGCTGCGCCTCGCGCCGGAAAACACCAAATTCGGCTTCATGCGGCTGCGCCGCGTCAGCTATCCCCTGTCGGCGTTCCTGTCGATCGTCGCGGTGACGATGTTCTTCACCGTCGGCATGAATTTCGGCATCGATTTCGCCGGCGGCACGCAGGTCGAGTTGCGCGCCGTCAGCGGCTCGGCCGATCTCGCCTCCTTGCGCGCCGAGGGCGAAAGCCTCGGGCTCGGCCCGGTCGAAGTGCAGCGCACCGGCGCCGAATCCGACGTGGTGATGCGGCTCAACGTGCAGCCGGGCGGGGAAGCCGGCCAGCAGGTAGCGATCGCCAAGCTGCGCCAGGCGTTCGGCGGCGCCTATGAATTCCGCGCCGTCGAGGCGGTGGGGCCGCGCGTTTCGGGCGAACTGGTGCAGAGCGGCACGCTCGGCGTGGTCGTCGCGATCATCTCGGTGCTCGCCTATCTCTGGTTCCGCTTCGAGTGGCAGTTCGCGGTCGGCGCCATCATCGGCACGATGCACGATCTCTTGCTGACGGTCGGCTTCTTCTGCGTCACCCAGTTGGAGTTCAACCAGACGTCGATCGCGGCGATCCTGACCATCGTCGGCTATTCGCTCAACGAGACCGTCGTCGTGCTCGACCGCATTCGCGAGGTGATGCGCAAGTACAAGCGCCTGTCGACGGCCGAGATCGTCGACATGTCGGTCAACGCCGTGCTGCCGCGCACCATCATGACGGCGACGACGGTGTTCCTCGCCCTGCTCGCGCTGTTCTTCCTGGGCGGCCACGTCATCCGCTCGTTCTCGGCGGCGATGATCTGGGGCATCTTCGTGGCCACCTACTCCTCGATCTTCATCTGTTCGCCGATGCTCATCTATCTCGGCGTGCGCGCCGATACGCTCGACAAGGCGAGCGAGCCCGAGGCGGACGCCGCCCTCAAGGCGAAGGTGTGAGCGCGCCGCGCCCCGCGCTCGAAGGCTACGTTCCCGGTCGCCACGCGATCGACGCCTACGGCCTGGGCGGGTTTCGCTTCGCCGGCCTTTCGCACGTCGGCTCGATCCTGGCGACGCCGAAAGGCGTCGGCGCCGTCGCCGTTCGCGCCCCCGAGGAGATCGACGCCGAGACGCTGGCGCCGCTGTTCGCGGAAATAAAGGCCGAGCCGGGCTCGATCGAGTTCCTGGTGATCGGCACGGGAGCGCGGATGGCGCCGCTGGCGCCGGCGCTCCAGGCGCGCCTGCGCGCCGCCGGGCTTCGCTTCGAGGCGATGGCGACCGGCCCCGCCTCGCGGGTCTATAACGTGATGATGGACGAGAACCGCCGCGTCGCGGCGCTGCTCATCGCCGCGCCATGAGCGAAGAAGAAGCGCGCGCCGAAGCGCTCGCGCTGGCTTACGGCCATTGCGCGGATGTTGCGCGCGAGCGCGCGCGCGACCGCTGGCTTTCGGCCATGTTCGCGCCCGAGCGCGCGCGCGCGCATCTTCACGCGCTCGCCGCCTTCGACGCCGAGATCGCGCGCGTTCGCGTCGCCGCGCGCGAACCGCTCGCCGGCGAGATGCGCCTGGCCTGGTGGCGCGAGGCGCTCGCGGGGGAACGCGACTCGGAGGCCTCGAGCCATCCCGTCGCCGCCGCGCTCATCGACACCAAGGCGAAGTTCGCGCTGCCCGCCGCGGCGTTCGAGGACCTGTTGCAGGCGCGCACGTTCGATCTCTACGACGACGCCATGGCGAGCCTCGCCGATCTCGAAGCCTATTGCCGCCACACCGCGTCGTTGCTGTTTCAGCTCGCGGCGCTGATCCTCGGCGAAGGGCGCGAGCTCGGCGGGGCGCAAGCGAGCGAGGCCGCGGGGAACGCTTTCGGCCTGACCGAGGCGTTGCGAACGTTTCCCGAGACGAGCGCGCGCGGCCCCGTCTACCTGCCGCGCGAGATGCTGGAACGCCATGGCGCCTCGCTCGAGGACGTGCGCGCGCGCCGCGACGGAACCGGGGTGCGCGCGGCGCTCGCCGAACTGCGCGGGCTCGCCGAGCGGCGATTGGGGCAAGCGGAGGCGCTTGTGGGCGATTTACCCGCGATTGTCGTCCCGGCCTTCGTTCCCTTGGGGACCGTGCGGCTCGATCTTGGGCGACTGCGACGCGCGCGCGCGCCGTTCGACCCCTTCGCCGCGCCGTGGCCCTGGCGGCGCCAATGGGCGCTGTGGCGCTGGGCGCGCGGGAGGTAGGCGAGCCTTCGTGAACGAAGACCGCGACTTCGTTTCCTCAGGCGGGCGGCGCCACGCCGAAGAGCAGGTCCGCGATCGGCGGACGATCGGCCGGATAATCGGCGTCCGCGCGCCAGGGCAGGGCGGCGGCGACGTCGTCCACGCCCAGGGCGGCGAGCTGGCGCGCCACGCCGTCGCCGTACTCGACGTGGCCGGCGCCCAAGACGGCGACGACGAGCGGGGAGGAGCGATCGCGCCGCGCGCCGGCGATCGCCTCGGCCATGGCGCGGTCCCAGAACGACTGGGCGCGCACGAATCGTTCGAAAGGTTCGGCGTCCATGCGCGGGTCCTCGCCGGCGCCGGGGTGCCGCTTGAACCATGCGAGCAGGCGGGCGCGGTAGGCCTCGGAGGCCGGCGCGGGATCGCCGACGCCTTCGCGCTCGGCGCTCGGCGCGGCGGCGAACCCTTGCGCCGCCACCCGGCGGTTCGTCGCCCGATCGACGTTGAGCGCCAGCATCGGCAGGCGATGCATGCGGGCGAAATGGAACAGCGGCAGGTAGAGTTCGCTCGCGAAGCCCCAGATTCGCGGCCAGTCGACCTCGCCGAGGAAGGCGGCCTCGTCGAGTTCGCCCTGCGACCAGCGGTCGAGAACGGGCTGGATCCGCCGCGGGAACATCTCGAAGCCGAGGACCATATTGGGTCGGCGGCCGAACAGCCCCGCGATCGTGTGGAGCTGCCAGCGATGGTGCTCCGCCTCGACGTGCGACTCGCCGAGCAGCACGACTGCGCGCGCGGCGAGCGCCGCGAGCGCGTCGTCCCGTTTCTCGCCGCTTGCGGGATCGACCCAGCCGCCTACCGGCGCGCGGCGGCCGGACGCCGCGGCGCGGCTGTCGATCCATTCGCCCGCGCTCGCCGCCACGAGGCTCGCGGCAGACAGGAACGGTGGAATCGACGTGGCGCTCATGGAACCCCATCCCGATGGCGTGGCGAGCGATCATACCACCGCCGCGACGTTCCGAAATGAAACTTGCGTCACGCGGGGCGACCGGCGAGGCCGTAAGGCGCGCCGAGGCTTGCGCCTAAGCGGCGGACGACCTGGGCGGCGCTCGATGGGCGCGCTCGGCCCGGTCGATGCGGAATTCGCCGACCAGACCCGAAAGTCGCGCGGTCTCCTGCGACAGCGAATGGGTCGCCGCCGTCGATTCCTCGGCCATGGCTGCATTCTGCTGCGTCACGTGATCCATCTGGTTGATCGCGATGTTGACTTCTCCTATCCCGGTGGCCTGTTCCTTGGCGCTGGCGGCGATTTGGCCGACGATGGAACTGATCTCGGTCACCTGGGTTATGATCCGATCGAGCGACTTGCCGGTTTCGCCGACGAGCGCCACGCCGTTCTCCACCTGCCGCGCCGAAGCCGTGATCAAGCCCTTGATCTCCTTGGCCGCCTCCGCCGAACGCTGGGCGAGCGCGCGGACCTCGGAAGCCACGACCGCGAAGCCGCGGCCGGCGTCGCCCGCCCGCGCCGCCTCGACCCCCGCGTTCAAGGCGAGCAGATTGGTCTGGAAAGCGATCTCGTCGATCACGCCGATGATCTGGCTGATCTGCTGCGCCGATTCGGCGATTCCGTCCATCGCCTCGACCGCCTGTCGCACCACCACGGCGCTCTTCTTGGCGTCGGTGTCGGCGGCGGCGACGACGCCGTGAGCGTGCGCCGCCCCTTCGGCGGATTTACTCACTGTCGCGGTGATCTGCTCGAGCGCCGCCGCGGTCTCTTCGAGACTGGCCGCCTGCTGCTCGGTGCGGCGCGACAGCTCGTGGGCCGCCGTCGATATCTCCTCCGTTCCTGAATGGATCGCATTCGCGCTGCCGGTCACGCTCCGCATCGCGTCCTCGAGCTGGCTGATCGCTGCATCGAAATCCGATTGGAGCTTGCGATACGCCTCGGGTATGTCCGACGACATTCGGTAGGTCAGGTCCCCTGCGGCCAATTTGGCCAAAGCGACGCTGATCGAATCGACGGTCTCCCGCGTCTGGCGAATTGCCTCCCGCTCGGCCAGTTCGTTGCGTTCCCGCTCACATTCGGCCTGGGTGCGGCGCTCCGCCACCTCGGATTCAAGGCGCTCGTTCTCGACCGCCGCATCGCGAAACACCAGCAGCGCTCTTGCAATTTTGCCGATCTCGTCGGCTCGATCCTGAGCCGGAACCTCGATCGTCGTGTCGCCCTCGGCCAGACGTTGCATCGCCCCCGTCATGCCGGTCAACGGCCGGGTGACCACCCGCCCGAGAATCAGCCGGACCCCAAGGATCACCAGCAGTCCACCGAGGGCCGCGCCGGCCGCGGTCTGCAGCAGAAGCTCCCGCAGGGCGGCCATGTCGTTGGCGGTCGATAGGCTGCTCGAAAACACGGCGATCACTTCGCCGTCCTTTAACTCCATCCCGGCGCCGTGGCAGCTTTCGCAAATTTCACCTGACCCCGTCAACGTCTGGCCGAGGGCGATCGGCAGGCTGTAGCGATAGGCGCCCTCGACGAAGCGCGCGATCGGACGACCGGTGCGCAACGCCTCCCGGTCGATTTCGTCCAACGGCGCTTTAACCGCGCGCTGCGGATACGCTTGCTCCACGAAGGCGGTCACCTTCGGGCTCCAGACACTCCACAGTTTTCCCGGATACTCTTTGTTTCGGCTCTCGAACCAGCTGTTGAACACCTTGATGGCGACGTCTTGCGGGTCGTCGATCCGCTGTCGCATTGCCGTTTCGACCAACGCGTTCAGCGACCTCAACTCGTTCTCGGAAAGGACGCGCAACTTGGTTTCCATGGACGCGTACTCGGCCCAGCCGACGAGAGCCAAGATCGCGGCGGCGGCCGCCAGCACGCCGACGGCGGCGATCGCCATGAAACGCGCCTGGACGCCGAGAGCCTTCCAACCCAGGGTCATGATGCACCGTAATGGTTAGTATGTAACGCGGGACCCGAGAAACAAACCGACCCGGCAACCCAACGACAGGCGAAGACTTCGCCTTGCGTTTCCCTGCGGCGCCAACGCCGCCGCCGGCGTCACGAATCCTCACAACCCCTGCGCGGCCATCGTCTCCTCGCCGACCGGGACGGCGGCTGCTTGGCCGCCGACCGTCATGCGGCGAGCGTGCGAGGGCGTCTCGCCTCCCGAGCGCCTCAGAATTCCCGCCAGCCGTCGGAATCGTCGTTGCCGTTCGTTGCGTTGGCGCGCGCCTTGAGCGCCGCGCGCACCGGCCTCGCCGGCGCGGCGCGCGGCTCCGCGCGGGGATCGGCGGCGGCCGCGGCCGGCTGGCGGAAGGCGTGCGGCGTCGCCGCTTGCAATTGGCGGCGCAACGCGTCGTCGCGGCGCGCCCCCTCGACCTGGAACTCGCCGATCAGGCTCGCAAGCAGTTCGGCCTCCTGCGTCAGGGCGTGCGTGGCCGCCGTCGATTGCTCGACCATCGTCGCGTTCTGCTGCGTCACCTGATCCATCTGGTTGATCGCCGTGTTGACCTCCGCCAGCGCCGTCGCCTGCTCCTTGGCGCCTAAGGCGATTTCGCCGATGACGCTGTTGATCTCCGTCACCTGGGTCACGATCCGCCCCAGCGACGCGCCGGTCTCGGCCACCAGCTTGACGCCGTGATCGACCTGCGTCGTCGAGGCCGAAATCAGGCCCTTGATCTCTTTGGCCGCTTCGGCCGAACGCTGCGCGAGCGCGCGCACTTCGGATGCCACGACGGCGAAGCCGCGCCCGGCGTCGCCCGCCCGCGCCGCCTCGACGCCCGCGTTCAGGGCGAGCAGATTGGTCTGGAAGGCGATCTCGTCGATGACGCCGATGATCCGGCTGATCTGCTGCGCCGACTTGGCGATCGCGTCCATCGCCTCGACCGCCTGACGCACCACCACCGCGCTCTTCTTGGCGTCTTCGTTGGCGTTTGCGACGACTTCGCGGGCGTGGGTCGCGCCTTCGGCGGATTTCTCCACCGTCGCGGTGATCTCATGCAGCGCCGCCGCCGTCTCCTCGAGGCTCGCGGCTTGCTGCTCGGTGCGCTGCGACAGGCGATCGGCGGCGGTCGAGATTTCGCGCGCGCCGGCGTGGATCGAGCCGGCGCTTCCGGTGACGCGCTTCATCACCGCTTCGAGCTGTTCGATCGCTCCGTTGAAGTCCGCCTGCAGCTCGCTGTAGGCGCCGGGCAATTGCGACGACAACCGATAGGTCAGATCCTTGCCGGCGAGCTTGGACAAGGCGACGCCGACCGAATCGGCGACGAGCGCCCGCTCCTGCGCGATCGCTTCGCGCCCCGCTTCTTCCGCTTGGCGGCGTTGCGCGTCCAATGTCTCGATGTAGGCCGAGATGGCGTAATCCATGTCGAGGATCGCCGCCTTCACCAGGCACGAAAGCGCCTCGGCCAGGCGCTGCGGGCGGCGCTTCGTCATCGTGAGCAGGCGAGGCCACTGGTCCGCGACGACGGCGTGAATGAGTTGCTCGATCACCACCGCGTAGCCGCCGATGTACCAGCGCGGCTCCAGGCCGACCCGCGCGTGGGTCTCGCCGATTTTTCTCGCCCGGATCGCGTAGTCGTCGCCGTACTCGGCGGCGGCGATCACCGTCCAATGGCGCGCCTGCGCGCTTTTCGCCATCCCCATGTGGCGCTCGTCGGCGAAGAACTTGCGGGTCTGGGGAGTGGCCTTCACTTTGCCGTAGAACGCGTCCAACGCGGCGCCGATCGATTTTTCGATCAGCGGCCGCAATCGGCTCAGCGTCTCCCGCGCCGGCGGGTCGAGGCCGACGAAATCCAGGCGCTCGTTCAGGAAGGTCTCATTGCGGTTCGCGTCAGCCACGTCGTTTCCCCGGGTTCGGACTTTCCGGCCCGCGGCGGATCGGAGTCCGGGCCGCAGGCCGTCTTGATCGAACGAGCAATCCGGATCGAGACCGGGGCGAACGCGCGGCGCCATGCCCTCGACCGGCCGCTCGCACTTGACCGGGTCGACACGTCATCGGAATACTCAGGCAAAACAACGATTTATAAAATTCTGCGACAATTATTGCCGGCCGAAGAAGTCACAAATCTCCCCATTGCCCGGCCGCGTCGTTTTGCCGCGCTCGACTTAGCAAACGGCGCTTTAATGCATGGTTAAGCGCGCCCGCAGACGCAACGGTAAGCTTGCAGCGGATTCCTTTTGGTGCTGTATTTGGACATTGAGGTCCAGAAATGGATAGATTCTAAGCTTGAAAAACCGGGCGGCGCGCGACTATTTTCACCTTGCGCCGCTGCGATTCACGGCCGCTCGAACGCGAATCAGCGGCGAGGCGGCCCCTCGTTTCCCGGCTCGATTTCGGGCCGGGTCCAGTGATCGAGACAGGGGAGGGGACTGCGTTCGAAAGCCGAGAATAAAGCCGTATGGATTGGAAGACCAAGCAACGGATGCGAACACACATCGTCAGTCGTGACGCTGACGAATTGTCCGAAATCATGACGAGGAGAATGTTCGCCGCCAGCGTTCGCCCGCAGGGAGACGGACGCGACTTTTACGTCGAAATAATTGCGAATTTTTTCGATTTCGTATTCGAGAATATTTTTCCGAGCGGCGGCGTGCTGAAAAAGCCCGACGGGGCGGGGTTGGACGCCTACAGCCTCTTCGTCCCGCTGGACGGCGCCGTCGAGCTGCGGGCAGGCTCCAAATGGGTGCGCTCCACCGCGGGCATGGCGGGATTCGGCGAATCGCCCGCCCTTTCCGAGCAAGTCATTTCGGCCGGGAGCCGGTTCCTGGTGATCGCCGTCGAGCGCGCGGACATGACGCGGCATTTGAGCGACCTGATCGAGCGGCCGGTGACGAGGCCGCTCGATTTCGCGCCCAGCGTCGACCTCACCACGGACGCGGGGCTGACGATCAAGGCGATGGCGGGATCGCTCGAGGCCGGCCTGACGGGAAGGGCGCCGCTGCTGCGATCGCCCATCGCCCTGCAACGCATGAAGGAGACCGTGATCGCCTTGTTGCTCGAAGGCGTTCCCCATCGCTTCTCCGACGTTATTCACGGTCCGGTTACGGCCGTTTCGCCCCACTACGTGAAGCGGGCGATCGAGTTCATGTGGGCCAACGCCTCGCGGCCGATCTCGACGGCCGAAATCGCCGCGGAGTGCGGCGTCGGCCCGCGCGCTCTCAATTCGGGCTTCCGGCGCTTCAAGGCCATGTCGATGATGGCGTACTTACGCGAAATTCGCTTGAGCGCGGTCCGCCGCGAGCTGCGCGACCCCGGCGCGGTCGCCTCCATCGCGACGATCGCGCAGAAGTGGGGCTTTTCGCACTTCGGCCGGTTTTCCAGCGAGTACGAGAAGCGCTTCGGCGAACTGCCGTCGCAAACCCGCCGCCGAACGGTCGGCGCCGGCCCCGGCGGTCCGTGAGCCCCAGCACGTTTCAGGCTTGGCGGCCGCCCTTCGGAGCGATCGCGCCGGCCGTCTGCGACTCGCTCAGCCATCTCGCCAGATCGACCTCGGCCCGCGCGGAGAGCGCGCGCTTGCGCGCCGCGCCGCGTTCGAGGCCGCGCAGGCGCTTGCCCGCCTCGTCGAGCCGCGGCTCCTCGATCGGCGGGAAGAGGCCGAAATTGACGTTCATCGGCTGGAACGAGCGTGGTCCGGCGTCGATCGCCTCGATATGGCCGCCGGTGACGTGATCGAGCAGGGCGCCGATCGCGGTGGTCGGCGGCGGCGGGTCCAATTCGCGCCCGAGCCGCTCGGCGGCGGCGAAGCGGCCGGCGAGAAGCCCGATCGCGGCGCTCTCGACATAGCCTTCGCACCCGGTGATCTGCCCGGCGAAGCGCAGACGCGGCGCGCACCTGAGGCGCAGCCGCGCGTCGAGCAGGCGCGGCGAATTGAGGAAGGTGTTGCGGTGCAGGCCGCCGAGCCGCGCGAACTCGGCCCGCTCCAACCCCGGAATGAGCCGGAACACATGCGCCTGTTCCGCGTATTTCAGCTTCGTCTGGAACCCCACCATGTTGAACAGCGTGCCGAGCGCGTTGTCCTGGCGCAATTGCACGACGGCGTAGGGTTTGACGTTTGGATCGTGCGCGTTGGTGAGGCCGACGGGCTTCATCGGCCCGTGGCGCAGCGTCTCGCGGCCGCGTATCGCCATCACCTCGATCGGCAGGCAGCCGTCGAAATAGGGCGTGCCCTCGAATTCGCGAAACTCGGTCTTTTCGGCGGCGAGCAGCGCGTCGACGAAGGCCTCGTATTGCTCGCGGCTCAGCGGGCAGTTGACGTAGTCGGCGCCGGAGCCGCCGGGGCCGGCCTTGTCGTAGCGCGACTGGCGCCAGGCCACCGACATGTCGATCGAATCGCGATGCACGATCGGCGCGATGGCGTCGAAGAACGCCAGCGCGTCCTCGCCGGTCAGCGCCCGGATCGCCGCGGCGAGGGCGGGCGAAGTCAGCGGCCCGGTGGCGATGACGACGTTGTCCCAGTCGTCGGGCGGGGCGGCGATTTCGCCGCGCTCGACGCGAATGCGCGCATCGCCGGCGATCGCCGCCTCGACCGCGGCGGAAAAGCCGTCGCGATCGACCGCCAGCGCGCCGCCGGCGGGCACCTGATGGGCGTCGGCCGCGCGCATGACCAGCGAACGAAGCGCGCGCATCTCGCGATGGATGACGCCGACCGCGTTGTTCAGCGCGTCGTCGGAGCGGAAGGAATTCGAGCACACGAGTTCGGCGAGGCGCTCGGTGCGGTGCGCTTCGGTGCTGCGCAGCGGGCGCATTTCGTGCAGGACGACGGGGACGTCGGCCTGGGCGATCTGCCAAGCCGCCTCGCAGCCGGCGAGCCCGCCGCCGATGACGTGAATGGGGCGCATGAGGGCTTGTCACAAAGCCGCGCCGCTTCGTCAACTGCGGGCGGGGCCGGCGGCCGAGCAAAAGAAAACGCCCGCCGGGGGAGGACCGGCGGGCGTTTGTGCGTCGGGCTGAGCCCGACGCGGCGGACGCGCCCGGGGGGAGGACCCGGAGCGTCCGAATTTATCGAGCGACCGCTCCGCTGACGACGAAGTGAATGTCGCCGCGGCGGATGCCGATGTCTTCCAGTTCGCGATCGCTGAGCTGCGACAGCTCGCGCACGGCTTCACGATAGCGGCGCCAGGCGTTCAGCTTCTCGACGATGGTCTTGAACGAGGTCATGTGACCCTCCTTTGTAAAACTTTCCGCCGCGCCCCGTCTGCAACGGTCGACCCGGCCTGTGCGCTGCAACATAGGGTCGGCGCCCCCGAGCGAAAAGGGTCAATGTCGCCGCTCAGGTATGCAAAGTTAGCATGGCAAGCTCCGGCTAATTTTAACGATTCGTTGAAAGTTGATCGTTTCCGTTCGAGAACGCGCGCAAGCGGTGAGAATCTCCGCCGATTTCGAGCAAACCGGCGCTCGGAAATAGATTCCTGAGAATGGAGCAATGTGAACCTTTCATGGCTATTTTGCTGCATTGCAGTAAGAGACGCCGACCGCGGGCGCGTATGAGCGCGCGCGCCGGCCTCGCGCCGCCGCGCCCCGCCAACGCGCCTCAGCCCTTTTTCCAGCTTCGCGCGCGCGGGCGAGCGCGTATACGTCGTCGCGACGCTTGATTTTGCCGCTCGAAGCGGCGACATCCGGCGAGGCGCACGCCTGTCGGCGGCGTAGACACGATGGGAGCCGGAAATGGAAAGTTTGCTCGCCCGCGTCGCTGCGGTGGCCGAAACGACGCCCGAGACCGCGCGTCAGGCTGTCGGCTTGGTGCTCGATTTCATCAAGCGCGAGGCGCCGGAGGAGGCGGTCGACGCCTTGCTCGCCAAGGCCCCGGCGCTCAACGCCATCGTCGCGTCGATCGCTTCGACCGCCGGCGAAGGGATGAGCCCCGCCGTCAAGGGCCTGATGGGGACGGGCGCCGGCGCGATGGGCGGCGGCGGCCTGATGGCGCTCGGCGGCGATCTGATGGGGCTCGGCCTAGGGATGTCTCAGATGCACGCCGTGGGCAAGGAGATATTCGATTACGCGCGCGAAACGGCGGGCGACGACGTCCTCGGCGAAATCTCGGCGGCGATTCCCGGCCTGTCGCAATTCATTTGAGCCCGGGGGTCGGCGTGGCGGAGTTTTCAGGGGCGTTCGCGACGGCCAGCGAGGCCGATTGGCGCAAGGCCGCCGAGTCCGCGCTCAAGGGAGGGGCGTTCGACCGGCTCGTTTCGCGAACCGCCGACGCGATCGCGCTGCAGCCGCTCTATAGCCGCCGCGAGGGTCCGCGGGCGGTGCGCGGCGAGAGCGGCGCCTGGCGCGCGCTCGCCCGTCTCGACCATCCCGACGCGGCCGCGGCGAATGAACAGGCGCACGACGACCTCATGGGCGGCGCCGACGGGTTGCAAGTCGTGTTCGCCGGAGCCGGCGGCGCCTACGGCTTCGGCCTCGGCAAATGCGACTCGGCGACCCTGCACCGCGCCTTCGAAAACGTGCGTTTCGACGGCTCGCTCAGTTTCGAACTCGATCTCGGCCCCGAGGCCGAGAGTCAGGCGGCCGGCTTCGCCGGCCTCGTCGAGCGCAGCGGTGCCGATCCGGCGGCGCTCGATCTGAACTTCGGCCTCGATCCCATCGGCGCCCTGGCGCGCGGCGGGCGCGCCGCGCGCGCGTGGGAGGACGAGGCGCCGGCGCTCGCCAGGCTCGCGGCCTTTCTCAAAGCCAAGGGCTTCTCAGGCCCGTATCTGGCCGCCGACGGACGCTGCGTTCACGCCGCCGGGGGGACGCCGGCGCAGGAGCTCGCCTTCGCGCTCGCCGCGGCGCTCGCCTATTTGCGCGCGCTCGGCGACAACGGCTTCGCCCTCGACGACGCGGCGGCGGCGATCGCGTTTCGCCTGACGGCGGACGCCGACGAGTTCGTCACCCTGGCGAAGTTCCGCGCGCTGCGCGTGCTCTGGGCGCGGGTCGTCGAGGCCTGCGGCCTCGGGCCGCGAGCGGCGCGAATCCACGCCGAGAGCGCCTGGCGCGCCTTGAGCGTTCGCGATCCCTTCGTCAACGTCATGCGCGGCGCGGTCGCCGCGTTTTCCGCCGGGCTCGGCGGCGCCGACAGCGTCAGCGTGTTGCCGTTCACGCTTGCGCTCGGCCTGCCCGACGCGCTGGCGCGTCGACTGGCGCGCAACACCCAGCTCGTCCTGTTGCAAGAATCGCATCTGGGCTTCGTCGCCGATCCCGCCGCCGGGGCGGGCGTTTTCGAAGCGCTGACGCAGGAATTGTGCGAAAAGGCGTGGACGCTGTTCCAGGGGCTGGAAGGCGAGGGCGGACTGCCGCGCGCGCTGCTCGGCGGCGGCTTTCAGCGCGCGGTCGCCGAGGCGGCGGGACGCCTCGCGCGCGACGCGGCGAGCCTGAAGGCGCCGATGACCGGCGTCAGCGCCCATCCCGACTTCAACGAGGCCAAGGCCGAGGTTTTGCCCGCAGCCACGCCCGCTTTCGCCTATCTCGGCGAAGCGGTGGCGGCGCCGTTGGCGCCGATGCGCGTCGCCGCGCCGTTCGAGCGGCTTCGCGACGCCGCGGACGCCGCCTTGGCGCGCCAGGGCGTTCGGCCCCGCGTCTTTCTCGCCGCGATCGGCGCGCCCGCGGCGCACGGACGGCGCGTCGGCTTCGCGCGCGAGCTTTTCGAGGCGGGCGGGCTCGACGCGCTGGTCGAGGCCGGCGCGGCGGACGCCGCCGAAGCCGCCGCGCGCTTCGCCGCGAGCGGCGCCGCCGTGGCCTGCCTTTGCGGAAGCGACGAAGCCTACGGCGAATGCGCGGAAAGCTTCGCCGCCGCGCTGAAGAAGGCCGGCGCGCGCCATGTCGTTCTAGCGGGCAAGGCGGGGACGAGCGAAGCGGCGTTGCGCGACGCGGGCGTCGACGACTTCATCTTCGCCGGCTGCGACGCCGTTGCCGCGCTCGCGCGGACTTTTGGTGGGCCGGGCGTCGAATGCTAGGCCGCCTTCGAAGGATCGGTTGATGAGCTCGATACCCAATTTCGCTTCGATCGCGTTCTCGGCGCCGCCGCCGCCGACGCCCGCCGCGCCGCGCCATTGGCTCACCCCCGAGGGAATCGACGTCAAGTCGTTCTACGACTCCAGCGATTGGCGGGGCCTCGATTTTCTCGAGACCTGGCCGGGCCTGCCGCCCTATCTACGCGGCCCCTATCCGACGATGTACGTCAATCAGCCCTGGACGGTGCGCCAGTACGCCGGCTTCTCCACCGCCGAGCAGTCAAACGCGTTCTATCGCGCCAATCTCGCGGCGGGGCAGAAGGGGCTTTCGGTCGCCTTCGACCTCGCCACCCATCGCGGCTACGATTCCGACCATCCGCGCGTCGCCGGCGACGTCGGCATGGCCGGGGTTGCGATCGACTCGATCTACGACATGCGCACGCTGTTTCAAGGCATTCCGCTCGACTCGATGAGCGTGTCGATGACGATGAACGGCGCGGTGCTGCCGGTGCTCGCGCTCTACATCGTCGCCGCCGAGGAGCAGGGCGTGCCGATGGCGGCGCTGTCGGGCACCATCCAGAACGACATCCTCAAAGAATTCATGGTGCGCAACACCTACATCTATCCCCCTAAGGCCTCGATGCGCATCGTCGCCGACATCTTCGCCTTCACGGCGAAGCACATGCCGAAGTTCAACTCGATCTCGATCTCCGGCTATCACATGCAGGAGGCGGGCGCGACGCAGGACCTCGAGCTCGCCTACACGCTCGCCGACGGCGTCGAATATTTGCGCGCCGGCGTCGCGGCGGGCATGAGCGTCGATCAGTTCGCGCCGCGGCTGTCGTTCTTCTGGGCGATCGGCATGAATTTCTTCATGGAGATCGCCAAGCTACGCGCCGCGCGCATGCTCTGGGCGGGCCTCGTCAAGGGCTTCGGGCCGAAGTCGGACAAGTCGCTCCCCTTGCGCGCGCACTGCCAGACCTCCGGCTGGTCGCTCACCGCGCAAGACCCGTTCAACAACATCGTGCGCACTCAGATCGAGGCGATGGCGGCGACGCAGGGGCATACGCAGTCGCTGCACACCAACGCGCTCGACGAGGCGCTGGCGCTGCCGACGCCGTTCTCGGCGCGCATCGCGCGCAACACCCAGCTCTTCCTCATCGAGGAAAGCGGCACGACGCGGGTGATCGATCCCTGGGGCGGCTCGTATTACGTCGAGCGTCTGACGGCCGATCTCGCGGCGAGAGCGCGCGCCCACATCGATGAGATCGAAGCGCTCGGCGGCATGGCCAAGGCGATCGAGCTCGGGCTGCCCAAGCGCCGCATCGAGGAAGCGGCCGCGCGCACCCAGGCGCGCATCGACTCGGGCCGGCAGACCGTGATCGGCGTCAACAAGCACCCGCCCGAGGTCGAGCGCGAGCTGAACGTCCTGAAGGTCGACGCCGCGAGCGTGCGCGCCCAGCAGATCGACAAGCTGAAGCGCCTGCGCGCCGAGCGCCACGAAGCGAAGACGCAGGCCGCGCTGGAAGCGCTGACCGAGGGCGCGCGCGGCAAGGCCAATCTGTTGCAACTCTGCGTCGAGGCGGCGCGCGCCAAGGCGACGGTCGGCGAAATATCGCTGGCGATGGAGAAGGCCTTCGGCCGGCACGTCGCCGAGACCAAGTCGATCTCCGGCGTCTATCTCGCCGAATCGGGCGCCGGCGCCGAAGCCAACGCGCGCGTCATCGCGATGACGCAAGCCTTCGCGGAAAACGACGGCCGGCGTCCGCGCATTCTGGTGGCCAAGATCGGCCAGGACGGCCACGACCGCGGCCAGAAGATCATCGCCTCGGCGTTCGCCGACCTCGGCTTCGACGTCGAAATCGGACCGTTGTTCGCCACCCCGGAGGAAGTCGCGGCGCTGGCGGCGCAAAAACAGGTCCACATCGTCGGCGTCTCCTCGCTCGCCGCGGGCCATCTGACGCTGGCGCCGGCGCTGAAGACGGCGCTGCGCGCCGTCGGGCTCGGCGAGACGATGGTCGTCGTCGGCGGCGTCGTTCCCGGGGAGGACTTCGCGCCGTTGCGCGCGGCGGGCGTCGACGCGATCTTCCCGCCGGGCACGGTGGTCGCCGACGCCGCGCTGAGCCTGCTGGAGCGCCTGAACCAGCGCCTCGGCTACAGCCAACGCGGCGCGGCCTGAAGCGCCGCGCGCGATTACGGCGCAGCTTCGGCGCGCCCGTCGTTCCATTCCGGCGCACGTCAGGCCTTACGTAATGGGCGCCGCGATTGCGCCGGGCATTTCCGAGACGTTGGTGATCTCGGAGAACGCAATGGCCGACACTATCGAAGCAATCGTCGATCGGGCGATCGAGCACACGCGGACGATTCTCGAGAGCGCGAGGGCCGAATGGCGCGTCGCGCGAAAGGGTCTCGAAACAATACACGACAACCTGGCTGCCGGCGCCGCCGGCCATCCGGCCCTGGACCGATTGAAGGCCTTCATCGCCGATCAGGACCGAGCCCGCCGGGAACATTGACCGACGCGCCGCCGAGCCCCCCTTCCCCCGCTAGGAGGGAAGGGCGCACCCGCAAGTTACGCAACGTCAATGTCCAAAAACGCCGGTCAACTCAGCCTTGGCCAGCGTGTGGAAATTGAGGTTGAAGCCGACGACGGCCGCCGTGGAATGCTCGTCGGCGTCGAGCTTGTCGACGTCGACGGCGAAGATCGTGAATATATAACGATGCGGCTTGTCGCCCTTGGGCGGACAGGGGCCCCCGTAGCCGGGGGCGCCGAAATCGGTGCGGCTCTGCACCGCGCCCTTGGGCGCCTTGTGGCTCTTGGGATCGCCCGCGCCCCTGGGCAGGTGGGCGACGTCGGGCGGGATGTTGAACATCACCCAATGCCAAAAGCCGCTGCCCGTCGGCGCGTCGGGATCGTAGAGGGTGAGCGCGAAGCTCTTCGTGCCCTCGGGGGCCCCCGACCAGCTCAGGGCCGGCGAAATATTCTGGCCGGCGCACCCCCAGCCGTTGAAGGTGTGCTCGTCCGGGATGCGCGCGCCGGGCTTGATGTCGGGGCTCGTCAGCGACATGGCGTGCGCCGTGGCATGCGTGGTCATCGCAGTCTCCCTTTTTTTCCTGCGTCGTCGTAACGCGGCGACAATTGTCTTGCGTCAACGCCGCATTGCAAGCGAAAGTATCGACTTTGGCGCCGTGGCGCGGAAAGTCTCGGCGCCCGGGGGCGCGTTGAGCGGAGCGCGACGCCGAAGATGCGGGACGGGGCGGCGGCCGGCGGGCGCGAACTCGTTCGAGAATGCGGGAGGGGACGATGCCAGGAGCGACGCATGCGCGAGCGGGCCGCAAGCGGAAGTTTACGACGCGGTCCGGCGCCGTGCTGCCATTCACCGAATTGGGGTTCGGCGGGGCGCCTCTGGGCAATCTCTACCGGCCGCTGACCGAAAAGGAGGCGCGGGCGACGCTCGACGCCGCCTGGGCGGCCGGTTGCCGCTATTACGACACCGCGCCGCTCTACGGCCTCGGCCTTTCCGAGACGCGGCTCAACGGATTCCTGCGGGCCAAGCCGCGCGACGACTACTTGCTCTCGACGAAGATCGGCCGGCTGCTCGAACTCTGCGCGCCCGAGCAGCGGTCGCGCCAGGGCGCGTTCTTCGAAACGCCGTCGCGGCGCGAGATCTTTGACTATTCCTACGACGGCGTCATGCGCTCGCTGGAGTTTTCTCTCGAGCGGCTCGGCGTCGATCGCATCGACATCGTCTACGCGCACGACGTCGACGTCTTCACCCACGGCAGCAGGGAGGCGTCGGACGCGCGCATTCGCGAGTTCATGGAGGGCGGCTACAAGGCGTTAATCAAGCTGCGCGAGGGCGGCGCGATCAAGGCGTTCGGCGCCGGCGTCAACGACTGGGAGGTCGCGGAGGCTTTGGCGCGTTCGGGCGATTTCGATGTTTTTCTGCTGGCTGGCCGCTACACGCTGCTCGAACAGGAGGCGCTGCAAAGCTTCCTGCCTTACTGCGTGGAGAAGAAGATCGGCGTCGTGGTCGGCGGACCTTACAACTCCGGCATTCTCGCCACCGGGCCGAAGCGCGGCGCGTTCTACAATTACGCGCCGGCGCCCGAGGCCGTGCTGGAGCGCGTGCGCCGGATCGAGGCGATCTGCAAAACGCACGAGATCAAGCTGGCGGAGGCGGCGCTTCGCTTTCCGCTCAGCCATCCCGCAGTCGTCAGCGTCATCCCCGGTGGGCAGAAGGCCGGCGAGGTTCGTCGCAACGCCGAGATGCTGGACGCCCAGATTCCGCCGGCATTGTGGCGCGCTCTCAAGGCCGCAGGGCTGCTGCGCGCCGACGCGCCGACGCCGCGTTGAAACCGTTCAAGGAGCCGTTTACGATGCTGAAAGCAATCGATCCGTTGTTGACCCCGGATCTTCTCTATGTCCTGGCCGCGATGGGGCACGGCGACGAAATCGCCATCGTCGACGCCAATTATCCCGCGCAATCGGCGGGACCCGACGTCGTCAGGCTCGACGCCGCCGACGCGACGCGCGCGCTCGACGCCGTGCTCTCCGTCCTGCCGCTCGACACGTTCGTTGCTGAGCCGTGCTGGCTGATGGAGGTCGTCGCCGCCGCCGCGGGCGACGCCGAGCCGGCGATCTTCGCCGAGTTTCGCGCCGTCATCGCCCGGCGCGAAGGGCCGCGCTTCAAGCTCGCCAGCCTCGAGCGCTTCGCTTTCTACGAGCGCGCGCGCCGGTGTTTCGCGATCGTCGCCACGGGCGAGCGGCGGCTCTATGGCAACGTCATTCTCAAGAAGGGCGTCATCCCGCCGAACTGAGGCGCCGCTCAGAAAAGCCCTTCGATCCGGCCGTCGCGCACGAAGATTCTCTCGGCGGCCGGTGAGCGTGGCAGCCCCGGCATGGTCATGATGTCGCCCATCAGCACGACGACGAACCCGGCGCCCGCCCGCAATCGGATCTCGCGGATCGGCGCGATATGGCCGCTCGGGGCGCCGAGCAGGCTCGGGTCGGCGGAAAACGAGTATTGCGTCTTGGCGACGCAGATCGGCAGTTCGCCGTATCCGGCCGCCTGCAGTTCGTCGAATTGCGCGCGAACGCGAGCGTCGGCGGCGATATCGGCGGCGCCGTAGATCTCTCGCGCGATCGCGCGCGTTTTCTCCCATAGCGTCGTCGAGTCGGGATAGAGCGGGCGAAACGCGCGCGCCGAAGCGTCGGCCAATTCGGCGACGACGCGCGCCAGATCCACCGCGCCGGCCGAGCCGCGCGCCCAATGATCGCAAATGACCGCCTTGGCGCCGCAGACCTCTCCAACGAATTGTTGGATCAGCCCGAGCTCCGTCTCGGTGTCGGCGCCGAAGCGGTTCACCGCGACGACGACGTCGAGGCCGAATTTCCTGGTGTTCGCGACGTGGCGTTCGAGATTGGCGAGCCCTCGCTGCAGCGCAGCCAGGTCCTCGACGCCGAGCGCGGCCTTGGCGACGCCGCCGTGCATCTTCAGCGCGCGCGCGGTGGCGACGATCACCGCGACCGCGGGCTTCAGCCCCGCCTTGCGGCACTTGATGTCGAAGAATTTCTCGGCGCCTAGGTCGGCGCCGAACCCGGCTTCGGTGACGACGTAATCGGCGAGCTTCAGCGCGGCGCGCGTCGCGGCGAGGGAATTGCAGCCGTGCGCGATATTGGCGAACGGGCCGCCGTGCACCAGCGCCGGATTGCCCTCCAAAGTCTGCACCAGATTGGGGCGCAGCGCCTGGCGCAGCAGCGCCGTCATCGCGCCCGCCGCCTTGAGATCGCTCGCCGTCACCGGCTTCTTGGCGCGCGTATAGGCGACCACCATGCGGCCGAGGCGCGCCTCGAGATCGTCGAGACCGTCGGCGAGACAGAACACCGCCATCACCTCGGAGGCGACGGTGATGTCGAAACCGTCGGCGCGCGCAAAGCCGTTGCCGACGCCGCCGAGGCCGACGACGATGTCGCGTAAGCTGCGGTCGTTGACGTCGAGCGCGCGCCGCCAGACGACGCGACGCGTATCGATGTCGAGCGCGTTGCCCCAGTAGATGTGATTGTCGAGCATCGCGGCGAGCAGGTTGTGCGCGGCGGTGATCGCGTGGAAATCGCCGGTGAAGTGCAGGTTGATCTCGTCCATCGGCGCGACCTGCGAAAATCCTCCGCCCGCCGCGCCGCCCTTCATGCCGAAGCACGGCCCGAGCGAGGGCTCGCGCAGGCAGATCGCGGCGCGCTTGCCAATGCGCGCCAGCGCGTCGCCCAAGCCGACCGTGGTCGTCGTCTTGCCTTCGCCCGCCGGCGTCGGCGTCATCGCGGTGACGAGGATGAGCTGGCCGTCGGGCTTGCCGGCGAGAGAGGCGAGGAACGAGTCGTCGATCTTGGCGATCGCGCGGCCGTAACAGTGCAGGGCCTCCTCGGGGATGCCGAGCTTCGCGGCGACCGTCGCGATGGGCGCGAGCTCGGCTTCGCGCGCGATTTCGAAATCCGGCTTCATTGTCGTCGCCCCTTCAACGCTGCGCCGGCGCCGCCGATTCGGACGCGCCGGCGTCGCGCCGCGCCCTCGTTCCCGTTCGGCGGTCTTTCGACCGGCGTTCGCGCGGCATCTGACTCCGATCGGCTGCGCCGGCCAAGGAGCATTTTCGTATGAGGGCGCCTCTTTTCTCGCTTTGGCGCGGCCGGCCGCCGCCGCCGCCTCCGGGATCGGGCGAAGCCGCCGGCGCGGCGAGGGGGCTAAACCGCCCCCCAAACCTCGCGCGCGATCTCGACGCAACGCGCGAGCTTCGTCCACTGGTCGGCTTCGCTCAAGTCGTTGCCGTGGGCGGTGGAGGAGAAACCGCACTGATGGCTGAGCGCGCATTGCTCGAGCGGGACGTAACGGCAAGCCTCGTCGATGCGGCGCTTGACCTCGTCCTTGCTCTCCGCGGCGGCGTGTTTCGAGCTCATCAGCCCGAGGACGATGATCTTTCCCTTCGGGGCGAAGCGCAGCGGCGCGAAATCGCCGGAGCGCTCGTCGTCGTATTCGAGGAAAAAGCCGTCGATCTTCATTTCGTTGAGCAGGATTTCGGCGACCGGCTCGTAGCCGCCCTCGGCGACCCAGGCGCTCTTGAAATTGCCGCGGCATAGGTGGACCGAGATCGTCATGTCCTCGGGCCGGTCGCGAATGGACTCGTTGATCAGGCGGCAGTAGAGGCGAACCAGCGCGTCCGGGTCGTCGCCCCGCGCGCGCGTCGATGCGCGGATCTTGGGATCGCAGAGATAGGCGAGGTTGGTGTCGTCGAACTGCAGATAGCGGCAGCCGCGCGCCGCCAGATCCGCGACCTCGTCGCGATAAGCGGCGGCGAGATCGTCGTAAAACGCCTCCATATCGGGATAGGCGCTCCGGCTGATCGCCTCGCGGCCGCCGCGGAAATGCAGCATCGAGGGCGCGGGGATGCACACCTTCGGCGTCTTGGTCACGACGCTCTTAAGAAAATCGAAATCGGCGCCCTGGATCGGCTTGGAATGGCGGATCTTGCCCTCGACGTGCATGGTCGGCGGCTTGAATCCGACCTCCGAGCCGTCGTCCTTGCGGAACTTGGCGACGAATTCGCCGTAATGGGTCTCGACGCCGTCGAGGCGTTCGAGAAAATCCACGTGGAAATAGGTGCGCCGGAACTCGCCGTCGGTGATTCCCCTGAGGCCGACGTTCTCCTGCGCCCGCACGACCTCGCGAATGCAATCGTCCTCGATCGCGCGCAACGCCTCGGCGGGCAGCGCCTTGGCGAAAAACCTCTCGCGCGCCTCTTTCAGCCGGCCGGGGCGAAGAAAACTGCCGACGTGGTCGGCGCGAAACGGCGGCTGCGACATGCGATCCTCCCGGTGGGCGGCGCGCGCCGCCGGCGAGCCTAGGTGTAGCAGAGCAAACGCGATTCTCAAGCGCGCCGAATTTCAGCTGAGCGTCATCCGACCGGCACCGCGAGCAAGGGCCAGGAAGCCTCGTCGAGAACGCGTGCGCTCGTGCTGCCGCGCACCGCCTCCAGCAGGCCGTGTCGCCCCGCCGTCGGCATCGCCACGACGTCGACCTTCAGACCGTTGGCGACCTTGAGGATCGTGTCGACCACGGGACCCTTGCGCACGATGATCGGCAGGTCGAGAGGTTCGCCTTGCTCGTCCCTCAGCTCGGGCGCGCGCTCGCCGACGTGCAGAAGCTGGACGCTCGCGTCGCACGAGACCAATTTGAGCATCGATTCGATCCGGCGAATCGCCGGCAGGCTCTCCACGGCGGCGTCGATCGGGACGAGAACCTTCTTCAGAGCGAGGGCGCCGGTGTCGAAGTCGATGAATCCCCTGACGCCGTCGCGCAAGAAGAGACTCATCGTGTGCAGCTTGCGCAAGACGCTGTGGTGAACGGGAACGTCGAGCCAACGCGCCAACGCCTTGTGCTCGTATGTGGCGAGCACGACGAGATTGGCCGGCCGGTCCTCCAGAAACTCCAGAATCCCGGTGCGGGCGTTGCGGGCGATGACGCTCACGCTCGACACTTGCACGTCGAGCTCCGATTCCCAGCGATCGTAGGGCGTATCCTCGGCCAGCCTCTTCCAACGCACCAGGAGGTCGCGCACATGGCGAAGCCCCTGCGTCTGCGAGAAAAAGGCTTCGCCCGCCTGCCTCACCTGAAGCAGGCACAATTGCGATTTCGACGCCAGCGTCATCGCCACGGCGTGAGCGAACGCCGCTGCGTCGCCGGGCGAAAAATCAGTCGGATGCACGATCGTCGCGCGTTTTGGGGTTGCTGGCGCCATGGCCGTCCCTCGCCTGTCGGGGAGCGCAATCTACCGCGCGGCGGTTGAGCGAGGCTGGATTGTCGGGCAGGCGCGCTCGATCGGGCTCGGGCTCCGAATATCGGCGCCCCGGGCATGGGGGAGGGCGCCGACGCGGCGCGAAGCCCGCGAAATGCCTATTCCGGCGATACGATGAGGGAAATCTCGGGGGTCTTCACGTCGCTGAGCTGGATCGTCAGCGGCTCGGCCTCGAGCGGAAACTTCACGCTCTTGCGTAAGGACGGGCAGTCCAGCGCGCCGCTGAAGGCGACGGGCTTGACGAAGCGTCCCTCCTGGACGACGTCGATCCAGCCTTCGCCAGAAAGGCTGACCTTGTAGGTTCCGGCCGCGGCCGGCGCGGCGAGCTCGATCGCGCCGGCCCAGCTCGGCGAGGCTTTCGGCGCGCGTTCCGGCGCCATGGCGAGCTTCGCCTCGGCCAGGGGGGCCAGGCGCACGCGCGCCGCGGCGTCGAAAGAGAGCGCCGCGCCGGGCTCGAGGCGCGCAAGATCGGGCGCGGAGAGCGCCGATCGCTCGTGAGCGAGCGGCCATTTGAACTTGTCGCAGCCGCTCGGCTCCGCGCCCTGCGCCAAAGCGGGGCCGAGCAGCGTGGCGACGAGGAGGAGGCCACGGAACGGCCGCTCGGCGCGCCGAGGGCGGCGAACTTCGGCGCCCCGAACTCCATCGCTCAATGTCCATCTCCCGACGGCTCGCCGATCGCGGTCCGATCGCGCTTGGCGCGCATGATGATCCCGGCCGCCGGGCGGCGCAAGCAGGAGAAGGCCCGCCGCGACCCGAAGGTTGCGTCGCCGCGACGCATCCCTTAAGCCTCCGGCCGCCAACGCCCGACCGGACTGCGCCCGATGATCCGCTCCGCCCTAATGACCGTCATGACCAACGCCGCGATCAAGGCGGGCCGCGGCTTGAAGCGCGATTTCGGCGAAATCGAGCAGTTGCAGGTGTCGATGAAGGGGCCGGGCGACTTCGTCAGCCTCGCCGACAAGCGCGCGGAGAAGGTCCTGTTCGACGAGCTCTCCAGGGCGCGCCCCGGCTACGGCTTCATCATGGAGGAGGGCGGCCGGGTCGAGGGTTCGGACAAGAGCCACACCTGGCACATCGATCCGCTCGACGCGACCACCAATTTCCTGCACGCGATCCCCATTTTCGCCATTTCGATCGCCCTGGAGCGCGAGGGGCAGATCGTCGCCGGCCTCGTTTACAACCCGGCCAGCGACGAGATGTACGTGAGCGAGAAGGGGCAGGGCGCCTTCGGCGGCGCCCACCGTCTGCGCGTCGCCGCTCGGCGCGAATTGTCGCAGGCGCTGTTCGGCTGCGGCATTCCGCATCTGGGCAAGGCGGCCGAGCATCCGCGCTTCAAGGCGGAGCTCGCGGCGGTGATGGCGCGGGTCGTCAACGTCCGGCGCCTCGGCTGCGCCTCGCTGGACCTCGCCTATGTCGCGGCGGGGCGGTTCGACGCCTTCTGGGAGCGCAGTCTCCATTCCTGGGACATCGCGGCGGGCGCGCTGCTCATCCGCGAAGCGGGCGGCTACGTCTCGGGCGCCGACGGGGAGGCCAATTTCCTCGAAACGGGCTCGATCTGCTGCGGCAACGAGACCATGCACCGCGAGCTTCTCGCCCTGCTGCGGCTCGCGCGATGATCGCCGCGACGCGAAAATATGAGAAATCTTGTCTTGACGCCGGCCCCCGCCGGCACGCTAGCTTGCGAGCGGAACCCAAAATTCGACCGATCGCCCCGATGATTCGTCAGTCCCATCCCTCGCTTCGCGGCGCGCGGCGAACACCAACGCTTTCCCCATGGGAAGCCGCTCGCCGATGAGCGCGCTCGTTCTGCTCCTCGGCTGCGACGCGGCCCTCCTGGCGCTCAGCCTGGTCGCGACGGTCGTGGCGCGAGCCAAGCGCGGCGGCGACTTCGTCTACGGCGCCGCCTTCGCGTTGTCGTTGGTCCAGCTGGTCGGCGGCGCCTATCATCTCATCGGCCGTCATGCGCCCCTGGCGCTCGTCTTGCCGATCGGCCTGCCGTGGATCGGCGCGAATTTTCGCCTCGACGCGCTGTCGGCGTTCTTCGTCGCGGTCCTCAATCTCGGCGCGGCCGCCGCGAGCTTCTACGGGCTCGGCTACGGGCGCCACGAGCGCGATCCGGAGCGCGTGCTGCCGTTCTATCCGGCCTTTCTGGCCGCCATGAACCTGGTGCTGCTGGCCGACGACGCCTACGCGTTCCTCGTGTCGTGGGAGTTCATGTCGCTCGCCTCCTGGGCGCTGGTCATGGCGCACCACCGCGAGCCCGGCAATCTGCGCGCGGGATACGTCTACATCGTCATGGCGAGCTTCGGCGCGCTGGCGCTGTTGCTCGCGTTCGCGCTACTGGCGGGCCCGGCAGGCGCCTACACGTTCGGGGCGATGCGCGCCGGCGTCGTGACGCCGGGCCTGGCGGCCATCGTACTCCTCTTGGCGCTGGCGGGCGCGGGATCGAAGGCCGGCATCGTTCCGCTCCACGTCTGGCTGCCGCTCGCCCATCCCGCCGCGCCCAGTCACGTTTCGGCGCTGATGAGCGGCGTGATGACGAAGGTCGCGGTCTACGGCTTCGTGCGCATCGCCTTCGATTTGCTCGGGCCGCCGGTCTGGTGGTGGAGCCTCGTGGTGCTGACGCTCGGCGGAGTGACGGCGGTCATGGGCGTGCTCTACGCGCTGATGCAGCACGACCTCAAGCGCCTGCTCGCCTATCACACGGTGGAGAACATCGGCATCATCTTCATCGGGCTCGGCCTCGCCCTCGCTTTCAAGGCCTTCGCCATGCCCTCCGCCGCAGCGCTGGCGCTCACCGCCGGCCTGCTGCATGTGTTCAATCATTCCCTGTTCAAGAGCCTGCTGTTCTTCGGCGTCGGCGCGGTGCTGACGTCGACGGGGGAGCGCGACATGGCGCATCTCGGCGGCCTGCTCAATCGCATGCCGGCCACCGGCTTCTTCGTGCTCGTCGGCTGCGCCGCGATTTCGGCGCTGCCGCCGCTCAACGGCTTCGTCTCGGAATGGCTGACCTTCCAGGCGATCCTGCTCAGCCCGATGTTGCCGTCGTGGGGGTTGAAAATCCTGGTGCCGGCGGTGGGCGCGCTGCTGGCGCTGTCGGCCGCGCTCGCCGCCGCCTGCTTCGTCAAGGCGTTCGGCATAACCTTTCTCGGGCGCGCCCGCACCGGCGCGGCCGAGCGCGCGGCCGAGACCGACGTCTTTTCGCTGACGGCGATGGCGGTGTTCGCGACGCTGTGCCTGATCGTCGGCATCCTGCCCGGCCTGTTCATCGACGCCCTGGCGCCGGTGGTCAGCGCTCTCGTCGGCGATCGGATGCCGATGCAGACCGGCATCCAATGGCTCTCGATCGTGCCGATCGCGGAAAGCCGCAGTTCCTACAACGGCCTTCTCGTGTTCCTGTTCATCGTGGCGTCCGCCTCTCTGGCCGCCGTCGCGATCCATCGGCTGGCGTCCAACGTCGTGCGAAGGGCGCCGGCATGGGATTGCGGCTTTCCCGACGCCAACCCGGCGACCCAGTACACCGCCGACAGTTTCGCCGAGCCGATCCGGCGCGTGTTCGGGGTTTTCGCCTTCCGCGCCCGCGCCCGGGTCGACATGCCGGCGCCGGGCGACATGCGGCCGGCCCGCTTGAAGGTCGCGATCTACGACCTCATCTGGGAAGCCATCTACCTGCCCATCGTCGGCATCGTCGGCGCGATCTCCATCCGGCTCAACCGGCTGCAGTTCCTCACCATCCGGCAATATCTGAGCGTCGTCTTCGGCGCGCTCGTCACGCTTCTCCTCGTGCTGGCGGCATGGCCATGATCGATCTCGGCGTCGATCTCGTCTTCCAACTTGTGCAGATGATCCTGGTCATCGGCCTGGCGCCGCTGCTCACCGGCCTCGTGCGCAAGGCGAAGGCGCGGCTGCTGCGTCGGCGGGGCCCGCCGCTGATCCAGCCCTATCTCGATCTCGTCCGCCTGGCGCGCAAGGAGGCGGTCGTCGCGCACAGCGCCTCCTGGCTGTTCCGCATCGTGCCTTATCTCGTCTTCGCCGCGACCTGGATCGCGGCGGCGCTGATCCCGACCTTCGCGACCGGGTTGCTGTTCAGCTGGTCGGCGGACCTCATCGCCATCATCGCGCTGCTCGGCGCGGCGCGATTCTTCCTCGCCCTCGCCGGTCTCGACGTCGGCACGAGCTTCGGCGGCCTGGGCTCGAGCCGCGAGGCGATGTTCGCCACGCTCGCCGAGCCCGCGATGATCGTCATCGTCTTCAGCCTCGCGCTGATCGCCGGCTCGACGCAGCTCTCCACCGTGGCGGCCTTCATGGCGTCCTCGGCGGTCGGCGTGCGCGTCACGCTGGGCATGGCGCTGGTGGCGCTGATCATCGTCGCGGTCGCCGAGAACGGCCGCATTCCCGTCGACAATCCCGCCACCCACCTCGAGCTGACGATGGTTCACGAGGCGATGATCCTGGAATATTCCGGGCGCCATCTGGCGGTGATCGAGCTCGCCTCGATGCTCAAATTGCTGCTCTACATTTCGTTGATCGTCTGCGTCTTCACGCCCTGGGGCCTGGCGATCGCCGACGCCGGCGTCGGCGACCGGCTCCTGGGCGCCGGAATCTATGTCGTCAAACTGGGGATCGCCGGCCTGGTGCTCGCGGTCTTCGAGACCAGCATCGCCAAGATGCGTGTCTTTCGCGTGCCGGATTTCCTCGGCGCGGCGCTCATGCTCGGCTTTCTCGGCGCGCTGCTGCTGTTCGTGTCGCGGAGCCTGAAATGACGGGACTGTCCTTCGACGTTTCGCATCTGCTCGCCGGCGCGCTGGTGCTCGTGAGCTTCCTGCTGCTCTATCAGAACCGCCTCTATGCGCTGCTCAACGTCTTCGCGCTGCAAGCCGTCGTGCTGTCGCTGTCCGTCGCCTGGCAGGCCTATGTGCAGGGCGCGCCGCATCTCTACATCACCGCGGCGATCGCGCTGGCGTTCAAGGCGATCATCATTCCCGTGGCGCTGCATCGCATCATCGCGCGCCTGGGCATCCACCGCGACGTCGAGAACGTGGTCGGCATCGGTCCGACCATGCTCGCCGGCCTGACGCTGGTCGCGTTGTCGGTCGTGGTGATGCTGCGCGTGGCGAGCGAGGCGGACGCGCTGGCGCGCGAGGATCTCGCCTTTGCGCTGTCGGTGGTGCTCCTGGGCATGTTGATGATGGTGGTGCGGCGCAACGCCGTGAGCATGGTGGTGGGCTTCATGTCGCTGGAGAACGGGCTGATCCTCGCCGCGGCGGGGGCCAAGGGCATGCCGCTGGTGGTCGAAATCTCCGTCGCCTTTTCGGTGCTGGTCGCCTTCACCGTCATCGGCGTGTTCCTGTTTCGCATCAGCGAACGGTTCGAGACGGTCGACGCGCGCGCGCTCGACCAATTCCAGGGAGACCGCCAGTGACCGCGTTTCCCTTCGACGGGGTGACGGCGATCCTCGTGCTGCCGGCGGCGACGGCGGCGCTGTTGGCGTTTCTGCCCGGCTACCGGCTTTCAGCCGCGATCAACATGGCGTCCGCCTTCGCGACTTTCTTGACCGCGTCGTCGTTCTTCCTGATCAAGCCCGCGAGCGGCTCCTATTTCCTCGTCGACGATCTCAACATCGTCTTCATCGTGCTCAACACCTTCGTCGCCTTCACCACCAGCGTGTTCAGCGCCAGCTACATCGCGCACGAATTGGAGATCGGCCGGCTGACGCCGACCCATCTGCGCTTCTATCACGCGATGTATCAGGTGCTGCTGTTCGCGATGAATCTGGCGCTGACGGCCAACAATATCGGGCTGATGTGGGTCGCCATCGAGATGGCGACGCTGACCACGGTGGCGATGGTCGGCATCTACCGCACCAACGAGGCGATCGAAGCGGCGTGGAAATATTTCATCCTCGGCAGCGTCGGCATTGCGCTGGCGTTGTTCGGCACGATCCTCGTCTATATGGCGGCGCGCCCGGTCGTGGGCGAGGGGCTGGACGGTATGGTGTGGACGACGCTGATCAAGCGCGTGCCGGAGTTCGAGCCGGCGCTGCTCAACCTCGCCTTCGTCTTCCTGATGCTCGGCTACGGCACCAAGGTCGGCCTCGCGCCGCTGCACGCCTGGCTGCCCGACGCGCACGCGGAAGGGCCGACGCCGATTTCCGCGGTCCTTTCCGGGCTGTTGCTCAATGTCGCGCTCTATGCGGTGCTGCGCTTCAAGCTGCTGCTCGACGCCAACGCCGGCGCCATCGCGCCCGGCCCGCTGATGGCGACGCTGGGCATCGTTTCGCTGATCTTCGCCGCGTTCATGCTCTACCGGCGGCGCGACATCAAACGCCTGTTCGCGTTTTCCTCGATCGAGCACATGGGGATCATCGTCTTCGCCTTCGGCATGGGCGGGCCGCTCGCCAATTTCGCCGGCCTGCTGCACATGACGATGCACAGCCTCACCAAGTCGGCGATCTTCTTCACCGTCGGCCATATAGCGCAAGCCAAGGGAACGCAGAAAATCGCCGACATCCGCGGCCTCACCGTTTCCCATCCCGCGCTCGGCTGGAGCCTCGTTCTCGGCGTCTTCGCCATCGCCGGGCTGCCGCCGCTCGGCATTTTCACCAGCGAGTTCCTGGTGGTCAGCTCGACGTTCGCGCGTCAGCCCTGGCTCGCCTTGCTGCTGGTGTTCGGCCTGATCCTCGCCTTCGGCGCGCTGATCCTGCGCCTGCAGGGCATGGCGTTCGGCCAGCCGAGCCCGGGCGACAAGCCTTCGACGGCGTCCTCGCTGCCGATCGCCGCTCATCTCGGCCTCGTTCTCCTCGCCGGCCTCTACCTGCCGCCGCCGCTGGTCGCGTGGTTCCAGCACGTCGCGGCGATGTTGCGCTAGGAGAGCCGGCATGACGACGCCAGACACGATCGTTAGCGAACGTACAGTCGGGCAGGACGCCTGGCGCGAGGCGACGCAACGGCTCGCCGCGGGAGAGGCGAGGCTGGTCAGCCTGTGGGCCGACGGCGCAGAGGCGCGCATGGCGCTGTCGTCGCCCGGACGCGCCGATCTGGAGCTGGTGAGCCGTCCTTGCGTCGATGGCCGGTTCCCCTCGGTGGGAGCGGCGCATCCGGCCGCGATCCGGCTCGAGCGGGCGCTCTGCGACCTCCACGGATTCGTGGCCGTGGGGGCGCGCGACAAGCGGCCGTGGCTCGATCACGGCCGCTGGCCGATCCGCCATCCCCTCGGCGCCGGCGAGCAAAACGCGGACGCGCCCGCGCCCTACGCCTTCCTCGCCGCGGAAGGCCCCGGCCTGCATCAGATTCCGGTCGGGCCGGTGCACGCCGGCATCATCGAGCCCGGCCACTTCCGCTTTCACGCCAGCGGCGAGACCATCGTGCGGCTGGAGGAACGGCTCGGCTACGTCCACAAGGGCGTCGACCGGCTGATGTCGGGCGCCGAGCTGGCGCGCGGCGCCGAACTGGCGGGCCGCGTCAGCGGCGACAGCACGGTGGCCTACCAGATCGCCTTCGCCCGCGCCGCGGAGGCCGCGCTGGGAATCGCGGTTCCGCGCCGCGCCCACTGGCTGCGCGGGCTGATGGCCGAATTGGAGCGCCTCGCCAATCATCTGGGCGACATCGGCGCGATCTGCAACGACGCGTCGTTTTCCCTGATGCACGCCCACTGCGGCATCCTGCGCGAGCGCGTGCTGCGCGCGGCCAAGCAAGCCTTCGGCCATCGGCTGATGATGGACGCGGTCGCGCCGGGCGGCGTCGCCGTCGATCTCGCCCCGGACGCCCGCCAGGGGCTGCGCGATCTCGTCGCGCAGGTGCGCGATCGGTTTCCCCGCCTGGTCGAACTCTACGACAACACCGCCTCGCTGCAGGATCGCACGGTGCGCACGGGCGTCCTCGACGGCGAGCTGGCGCGAAGTTTCGGCTGCGGCGGGGTCATCGGCCGCGCTTCCGGCCAAGCGTTCGACGCGCGCCACGACCACCCTTACGCGCCCTATGACGAGCTGCGCTTCGAGGCGCCGGTGCTGCAGGAGGGCGACGTCAACGCGCGCGTATGGGTGCGCATCCGCGAAATCGAGGAGAGTCTGCGGCTGGTCACGCAGGTTGTCGACCGGCTGCCGGCGGGGCCGGTGCGCGTCGAGCCCGGCGCGAGCGGCGGGTCCGGCGAGGGCTATGCGTTGGTCGAGGGATTTCGCGGCGATGTCTTCGTCAGCATCCGCCTCGACTCGAACGGAAAAATCGCGCGCTGCCACCTGCGCGATCCCTCGTGGTTCCAGTGGCCGCTGCTGGAGGCGGCGATCGAGGGCAACATCGTCGCGGATTTTCCGATCTGCAACAAATCGTTCAACTGCTCCTATTCCGGGCACGATCTGTAAAGGGAAGGAGAGACGATGCGCCGCGTGTTGCTCGAAGGCGTGATCGGCGGTCCGCTCACCGAAGGCGCGCCCGAGGCGAACGATCCCGAGCTCGTCGCGCTCGCGCAAGAGGTCGAGAGCTCGGCCAACGCCGTCCTCGGCCGCAGCCTGTCGATTCGCCATGTCGACGCCGGCTCGTGCAACGGCTGCGAACTGGAGATCCACGCGCTCGGCAACGCCTTCTACGATCTCGAGCGCTTCGGCCTGCGCTTCGTCGCCTCGCCGCGCCACGCCGACGTTCTGCTGGTGACGGGCCCGGTGACGCGCAACATGCGCGAGGCGTTGGAGCGCACCTACGCCGCGACGCCGGCGCCCAAATGGGTGATCGCCTCGGGCGCCTGCGCCAAAGACGGCGGCGTCTTCGCGGGAAGCTACGCCGTCGCCGGCGGCGTCGGCGACGTCGTGCCCGTCGACCTCCACATTCCCGGTTGCCCGCCGAGCCCGGCCATGCTGCTCAAGGGGCTGCTGGCGCTGATGCAGGGGCGGGCGAAATGAAAGAAGACATTCTCGAACAGATTGTCGAGGATTATATACAATCTCAAGGGTACTTCACCCGGCATAACGTTAAATTTCTTCCAAGAAAAGATCATCCGCAATTCAACGCCAAGGATGACAGCAATGACAGTGACATCGATGTTCCTTGCCTATCCGGTTGTTACCCACACCCACTAAATGTGGGGTGGACCCATTCCCCGGAGTACAGCCCGTCAAAGGTCGGCGCGGCTGCCCCGCCAGCGATTCCGAGCAGCGAGCGGAAC